>JAADDB010000277.1 GCA_013154135.1 Chloroflexota bacterium | reverse complement strand
AAATGCTTTCCTGCCCGGCGCGAGGAGGTGGGAGCCCCACGACCGGGCGTTGTCCGTCAATCAGCCCAGCAACCGGAGGAGACACGTGATCCAATCGACCCAACACATCACGCCGTTGGCCTTTCCGTTCATCGAGATCGAGGAAGCGTGGGCCCTTATCCGCGCGTACGTGAGCCCCCTCATGCCCACGACGATCCCTTTCCAGGAAAGTTTGGGCCATGTGCTGGCCGAGGATGTGCGCGCGGAGGAGCCGTTACCCCCCTTCCGGGCCGCGGTGGTGGACGGGTACGCGCTCCGGGCCGAGGACCGCGACGCCTGGCGTGAGGTGGTCGGAGAGCAACGGGTGGGACGCGCCACAGAGGCCGAGGTGGGCCCGGGAGAGGCCATGTGGGTGGCCACGGGCGCGCCCGTGCCCCCGGGCGCGGACGCGGTGGTGGAAGTGGAACGCACCGAGGAACAAGGAACACGCATCCGTCCCCTCTACACCCCCACCCCCGGCTTGAACATCCGGCCGGTCGGGTACGACATCGCGGCGGGGGAACAGGTGCTCCACAAGGGACAGCGCATCGACCCCGCGGCGTTGGGGATCTTGGCCAGTGTGAACGCGCTGCACGTGCGCGTATACCCCCGTCCCCGGGTGGGCGTCCTCTCCACCGGAGACGAGGTGGTGGAACCGGGGCATCCCCTGCGCCCCGGCCAGATCCGGGACAGCAATCGGTACACCCTGTTGGCTGCAGTCCAGACCGCGGGGGGCATCCCCGTGGATTTGGGCACCCGGCCGGACGAGGTGGAGGCCCTGGAGGACGCGCTGGAGCAAGGACTCCGGGAGACGGACATGGTCATCACGTGTGGTGGCGTCTCTATGGGCAACCGGGACTACATGAAGGACATCCTCGCGCAGTGGGGCACCATCCACTTTGGGCGGTTGAGGGTGAAGCCGGGGAAACCCGCGACTTTTGCCACGGTCGCGGGCAAGCCGGTCTTCGCGCTGCCGGGGAACCCGGTATCCGCGCTCGTCGCGTTCTACCTTTACGTGCTCCCCGCACTGCACATTCTGGCCGGGGACACCACGTGGGTCCACCCTCAAGTCCGGGTGAAGCTGGCCCACCCCATCCACCGCGAACCGGGACGGGTGGAATTCCAACGGGCCCGACTCCGACGGGAAGGGGGTGTGCTCTGGGCAGAGGTGACGGGGAAACAGGCCTCCAGCCGGCTGCTGAGCATGGTCTCCGCGGACGCGCTCATCCGCCTGGAAGCGGATTGGGAGGAAATCCCGGCCGGCACGGAAGTGCCCGCAATTCTCCTGAACCCAGAACGGATCTTCCAACTCACAGGAGGGCTCCCGTGAGCGATGACCGGTCTCTGACCCACCTGGACGCGGAGGGCCGCGCGTCCATGGTGGACATCACGGACAAGAAGGACACGTACCGGGTGGCCGTGGCCGCGGGGGAGGTGCACATGCGCCCGGAAACCCTGGCCGCGATCCGCGCGGGGGACGTGAAAAAGGGGGATGTGTTGGGCACGGCCCGCATCGCGGGCATCATGGCTGCCAAACGCACCCACGAGCTCATCCCCCTGTGCCATCCCCTCCTCATCACCAAAGTGGCCGTGGAATTCCGCTTCAACGAGGAGAAAAGCGCGATTGAGATCGAGGCCACGGTCAAAACCCGCGGGCAAACCGGGGTGGAAATGGAAGCCCTCACCGCGGTGAGCGTGGCCGCGCTGACCATCTACGACATGGCTAAAGCCCTGGAAAAGACCATGCGTATCGAGAACATCCGCCTTCTGCGCAAGGAAGGGGGCAAAAGCGGAACGTTTGTGCGGGAGGAAACAGAATAAGGAGGCATCGATGAAGGTCCATGTGCGTCTGTTCGCGGCCCTGCGAGAGGCCGCAGGCACAGACCGGTTGACGCTGGACGTGCCGGAGGGCACCACCGTGCGCCAGCTGGTCGAACGAGTGCACGAACAACTCCCTCAGACGCGGGGGATCGCGGGGGCGATTTACGCCGCGGTCAACCACAGCTACGTCAACCCGGACTCCCCCCTCCAGGAGGGAGATGAAGTCGCCCTCTTCCCGCCGGTGAGCGGCGGCGAGGAGGTCAAGCGGTTTGAGGTGACGGAGGCCCCTCTTTCCCTGGACGATGTGGCCGCGCGGGTGAACCACCCTACGTGTGGCGCGATTGTGGTCTTCAGCGGCATTGTGCGGGGCATCACCGGCGAGATGGAGACGGATCACCTGGAATACGAGGCCTATAAGACGATGGCCGAGAACACGCTGGCTCAAATCGGGCAGGAAATCCGGGAGCGATGGCCCAAGGTGGAGGATGTGGCCATTGTGCACCGGGTGGGGAAGATGGCCGTGGGGGAACCCAGCGTGGTTGTCGCGGTGTCCTCCCCGCACCGGGATGACGGCCTGTTCGAGGCGTGCCGGTACGCGATTGACCGGGTAAAGGAGATTGTGCCCATCTGGAAAAAGGAGGTTCTGACAACGGGCGCCCACTGGGTGGAAGGTCCTCGCGCTCAGGGGGAGGACCGCCCGCAACCTATCCCAATTGTGGAGAATCGAGAATGATTGTACTCAGTGCCTGGTGGGGGTTGTGGCTTTTGGTAGGCCTCACCCTCCTGTTCAACTTCCTCAACGGGTTTCACGACGCGAGCAATATGGTGGCCACGGTTATTTCCACACGCGCGCTCAGCCCGCGCGCGGCGCTGACGTGGATCGCGTTTTTCGAGTTCCTGGGCCCCTATGTGCTGGGGGTCGCGGTGGCCAAGACCATCGGCGCGGACATTGTGTCCTCCCAGCATATCACGGTGGTGGTGCTGTATTCGGCCCTCCTCGCCGCGATCATCTGGAACTTGGTCACCTGGTACTTCGGCATTCCCTCCAGCTCCTCCCACGCGCTCATCGGGGGGATTGTGGGGTCGGTGGCCATGGCCTCGGGGTTTGGGGTGATCAAGCCGGAGGGGATGGAGAAGGTGCTCATCGCCCTGTTCACGTCCCCGGTCCTGGGGTTCATTGTGGGGTATTTGCTGATGAAGTTAGCCCTGGCCCTGCTGTGGTGGGCCACGCCGTCCATCAACAAGTGGTTCCGATACGGCCAATTGGTCACGTCGGCCGCGCTGGCCCTGAGCCACGGCGCGAACGACGGGCAAAAGGGCATGGGGATCATCGCCCTGGGATTGTTGACGCTGGGCTATCTGCACACCTTTACCGTGCCGGGATGGGTCATTGTGGCCAGTTCAGTGGCCATGGCCCTGGGCGCGTACTCGGGCGGATGGCGGCTGATCCACACCATTGGGGCGAAGTTCTACCGCATCCGTCCCCTGCACGGATTTCTCATCCAGCTGACATCCGCGTCCATCATCATCGGCGCGGCCCTGTTGGGCGGCCCGGTGAGCACGACACAGGTGGTGAGCGCGGCCGTCGTCGGTGTTGGCTCGGGGGAACGCATGTCCAAAGTGCGCTGGCACGTGGCCTGGGATATTGTGATGACGTGGGTGCTGACCATTCCCATCACCATGGCCCTGGGCGCCCTGTTCTACTGGCTCATTGCCCCCCACCTGTCTGTGTACGTGTTGAAATAACGAGGAACAAGCAACGAGTAAGGGCCGTGCGGCCTTAGCAGCCTCCGGCCGGACATGGGCAAGGGCCAAGGGGCGACCACGTTCTGCTCGCTCACCAGACCTGGTTGTCAAAGGCCAGACTCAATTCGATGACAAGGAGGAAAAATCGTGGGATTTTTTGGACTGTTTGGGAAGAAGGAGGACAACTTCATCCGCCTGTTGAGGGAACAGGCGAAGAAGACCCTGGAAGGGTTGGAGCACCTGGAAGCGTACATGGAAGACCAGAACGAAGAACACGCAAAAGCCGTGGAACGCGCGGAAAAGGACGCGGATGAACTCCGCCGCATCCTCATCGACGAACTCAACCGGACGTTCATCACCCCCATCGACCGGGAGGACATCTTCGCGCTCTCCCGGGCCGTGGATGACGTCCTGGACTACGCGTACTCCACCATCGACGAGATGCGGCTCCTCCAGGTGGATCCCAACCCCTTCCTCCGGCGCATGGCCTCCCTGCTGCGGGAAGCCGCCAACGAGATCTACCTGGCCATGGAACGGTTAGAACACCACCCGGGCGTTGCCGCGGAGCACGCGATGCGCGCGAAAGCCCTGGAAAACCGGGTGGAACGGGTGTACCGGGAAGCCATCGCGGATCTGTTCAAAGCCCCCGCGAGCCTGGAACAAATCGTCTACATGTTGAAAGTTCGGGAGCTGTACCGCCACCTGAGCAACGCGGCAGACCGGGGCGATGAGACCGCGAACGTGATCAGCAACATCGTGGTGAAGATGGCATAAGAGAGGTTGTTGGGCCGCCCAGGTATTGGGTCGCGAACAGGTGAGGAGCGTGGAGCACGTCTATTTCCGTCCACGACGGCCGGACTTCCGCCCGCGAACCCGATACCTCATCCCAACGCCTGCGGCTACTGCCTATCCCAACGGCCGTACCTGTCCACGGGAATGCGAGCACGGCGGTACACATCCCCCAGCATCCAAACGATGCTGCTGGCCCGGTGGCCCACATAAATCGTGTTCGTGGGGAACTCCACGGCCAGCGCGTAGGGATCTTCTGCCACGGGAATGGTGGCCCATACCCGGTGGGTGTACCCGTCCAGCACGGTGATGGTGTTGTCCTTGGAATTGGCCACAAAAATGTTGTTCGTGCGCTCGTTCACCACCAAACCCGCGCCCCCATCATAGCCCCCCTTGCCCACGGGTACCCGGGTGATAAGGCCGAGCCCATCCTCCTTGGCCTCGAACACCGCGACCTTGCCTACATTGTTCCCCCCGACCGCGTAGAGCCGCTTAGTGCGGGGGTTGTAAGCCAACTGGTACACCGCCCGGTACGAGTCCAAGGGGAAGGGGACGACCTTCTGCTTGGGCAGGGCTTGGAACGTCTCCATGTCAAAGGGCGTGATTGTCCCCGAATCCCGGTATCCCACGTAGACCCGGTTCAAATTGGGGTCAAAGGCAATGCCCCAGGCCCCGGAATCCGCGTCATCACTCCGCAGGGAGTACAACCACCGACGGCTGACCCCGTCGATGACCCCCAGACGGTTGTTCCCATGGTGTGTCACGTACACCAAATGCCGGGCCGCGTCCACCGCAATCCAGGAAGGCTCCGGGCCCACGTGGATGTACTTCAACACCCGCAGCGTATCCCCGTCCACAATAGCCACCCGATTCGTGAGGAAACAGGCCACAAAGACCCGATGAATCAACTCGTCCACCGCGATGCCGAAGGGAGAATCGCAGACATCCTGTTCTGCCACCACCCGATACGTGTACGTGTCCACCGCGAAGAGCTTGCCATTCCCCGCGCTGGTCACGTAGAGACGGTGCAAATACCGGTCCACGGCCAGCCCGTTGGGCCGATCCAGGTCGGGGATGGGGATGGCCCGCGCGACCGCGGGGGGTGGCGTGGGACTCGGGGTGGGCGTGGGAGTGGGCCCACCGGGAGGTGTTCGGGTGGGAGTGGGCGTGAAGGTAGGCGTGGGCGTGGGCGTAGGCGAGAGAACGGGCGTAGGTGTGGGCCGTCCTCCTGAGGAGGGAGCCCGCCAGGCAAAGGGGACAAACCCGTAGTGCTTCCGCGGTCCCTCCTTGAGGACCACCTCATAGGTGGTGCAGTAAGGCTGGGAGGTGAAATCCCGCACCTTGAAGTAATAACGCCCGTCCCTTGGCGCGCGCCACACAATGCGCGATTCCAGGTTCACCGCGCCGGGTGCGTCGTCGTTCATGGTGATGAGGGTTGTCCCATCCTGGTCGTACAGGTACAGGACCGTGTCGGTCGGCGGCACCAGGTTTTGGGTGGTGATGGTGTAGACCGTGCCCGCGACCGCGTCGAAGTAGTGCCAGTCCTCATCCGCGATGACGTCGAAATTGTGGACCGCGGGCGGACCGTTGCGCGGGATGCGCTTGGCCAGCTCCCAGCTGTCATCGTCCTCGAAGCCATCGACAAAGGAACACTGGGAAGGTTGCATCCGCTCGCGGATCGCGATCTGGTATTCGGTGCCTTCGCCCACAGCGGTCGACACGCGGGGGCGAACCCGCACGTAGTAAATGGCCCGCTCCAGAGGGATGAAGCGGAGGGAGGTGTCCCCCGTGGCCAGGACGGTCACCCCGTCCTCCTTCAGGATCTCGACCACCGGGTCGGCCCGCTCGCCGATCTTGCGCAGGGTGATCAGGTATTCCCGCCCGATGCGGCCCTCGAACTTGAACCAGTCCTCATCCCCTGCATCGTAGAAGTTGTGGGTCTCATACGTGCCGGTCAGGGGGATGGGCCGAGCCTGGGCCGGTGCGTTGTCCGGCTCGTAAGGGTCGGGGCCGGAGATGATGGTGCCCGTGGGCGACGAGGTGGGCGTCACCGTGGGTGTCAGGGTGGGCGCGGGCGTGGGCGTGGGCGTGGGCGTGGGCGTGCCGGCCCGGGTAGGCGTTGCCGTGGGGGTATAGGTAGCCGTCCGTGTGGGCGTGGGCGTGGACGTGGGAGTTAGGGTGCGCGTGGGCGTGGGTGTGACAAGCGGCGTCCACGTGGGTGTTGCGGTCCACGTGGGTGTGGACGTGCGCGTGGGTGTCGGAGTGCGCGTGGGCGTCCACGTGGGCGTCATGGTCCGCGTGGCAGTGGACGTGGGCGTGGGCGTGTAGGTCGCAGTGGCCGCACGCGTCGGTGTGGGCGTGGGAGAAGGCCCGGGTGTGGGCACGTATTCGCTCAGCACGAAGTTCTGGTTCTCCACACTGTAACAAGGGTCCGCGCCGATGAAGACCACGTAGGGGTTCGGCGAGAGGACGTGCATGCCCAACGGCGGTGTGATGTACACCCGGTACGTGCCCGGCACGAGGTCGGTGAAGCGGTAGTGGCCTTCCGCGTCGGTCAGCTGGAAGTTCTGCACCGGGCCCATCAACTCCACCGGGACGTTGGGCCACCCGGGTTCGTTCGGGTCCTGGATGAAGTCCAGGTCCAGATCCCGGAACACGACACCGCTGATGCTGCGGGTACACTCCCGCGGGGTGGGCGTGGGCGTGGGCGACAGCCGGCGCGTGGGGGTCGCGGTAGGGGTGGGCGTGGATGTGGCCGCGCCCGGCGTTGGGGTGGATGTGGGTGTCCGGGTGGGCGTCGCGGTCCATGTGGGCGTGGGCGTCCACGTCCGGGTCGGGGTGGGGGTCGCGGTCCACGTGGGCGTGGGGGTGGATGTGGGGCCTACGGTGCCCGCCTGGGTGGGCGTGCTGGTCGGCGTCCACGTGGGTGTGGGCGTGCGAGTAGGTGTGGGTGTCCACGTGGGTGTAGGTGTCCACGTGGGCGTGGGAGCGTTGGTAGGTGTGCGCGTGGGCGTCCACGTGGGTGTGTGGGTGGGTGTGGGTGTGCGGGTAGGCGTGCGCGTGGGCGTCCACGTGGGCGTGGGCGTGACGGTCGGGGTGGGGGTGTTCGTGCGGGTGGGTGTGGGTGTCCACGTGGGCGTGCGGGTGGGCGTGGGCGTCCGGGTCGGGGTCGGTGGCGGAGGTGTGCCGCCACACGCGTCGGGCATGGAGAGGTAGGCGGCCACCCAGTTGATCTGGGGGCTCGCCTCGTCGGGCACGGATTCCACCTGCACGGCCATCCAGGTATCCCCCGCGGGGACGGTGACGGTGATGGTGTGCACGTCCCAGTTGACCGTGTCCGGGGTCGCGCTCAGGCCGTTTTCCAGCACTCGGGTGCCCGTGTCGTAGATGTCGTGGTCCTCGCCCGCGCCGTAGCCAAAGGAAGGCACGGTCCCTGAACCCGTCTCCACCCACACCGCGTTGGGCCGGTCGGGGAGGATGCCCCCCACCGTGAGGGTGATGACCGCGGTCCGGTCCACGCCGGCCCCTGCGAAGGTAAACACCACGGGCAGGGAACCGGGCCCCGACGCGGGGCCGGAGTGACCTTCGGCCAGGTCTTGACCGCTGGCCAGGGAAATGTATTGGGCCTCGCTGATGTCCTTTCTGTACACCACGGCCAGGGAAGCCCCGTACAGGCCGTAGTTGAACCCCTCCACGTTCGCCACTTGGAACGTGTGTTCCCCTTGGGTGAGGAGCTCGGTGACATCCACCCGGTATGTGTACGCGTAGTGGAGGGAAGGTTGGTCCCACAAACTCGGGCCGTACTGCTCCAGAGGCGTCGCGTTCACGAAATGGGGCGTGCCGTCGATGACAAACGCGATGGAGTTGTCCCCCCCGTCCACACTTTGATCGTCCGTGCCACTCCAGTAGAGGTACGCTTTGTAGGGCTCTCCGGGGATGTTGAGGGAAAATCGGGATGTCCAATCCGGCCGTGTGAAAGGCGCACCTGCGGAAACCAGGCCCAACGGTTGGGCCTCGGAGGAGCACGTGTACGTGTCGTGGACTGCCAAGGGGACATCCGGATTCCCGGCCCATCCCGGGTGCCATGTCATGAAGAACACGAGGGCGCCGATGCCCACCAGCAAGAGGAGCAATCCCCCTGTGTGCCATCTAGAACCACGCTGAACCCAGAACATCTTGCGCATATTGCCTCCAACGCGTTGAACCACTTGTACTGCTTTCCGGCCCATCTTCCCGATCCCGCGGGGCCGAGCCCCCGAGCTTCGTTTGGGAAGCCGCTTACTCGTTACTCATCACATGTCAGTTATTCAGGTTCCGGCTGCGAAGGAGCTGCGATGCATTCCGGGGATGGCCGTGGGCCCTTGTTGGGTCCACGGCCCGACGCGTCTTCTTGTCAATGCACCAGGAAGGGGACCAAAAGCCGGTGGGATAGGTAGCGAGCGGCCACCGGTCCGGCCCAGGAGAGATTCCCCTCCTTGTCTTGAATCGCTATCCAATAATACCACAAACCGCCGGAAGGTGGGGTATCCGTGTACGAATAACGGGAAACTCCCGCGGTTCCCCGCGCGGGGAGCCATTGGGAAATGGGCTGGGCCTTCTCCAGCCGGTCTTCCTTCCCCCGCCACAGACGGTAGGCGACCACGTCCCGCTCGTCCCACACGGCCCAGTCAATGCGAACCCCCCGGCCGTGGGAGGCCGCTTCAAAGGTGGTGAGGGTCACAGAAGTGGGCGAGATGAAGCCGAAGTTCACATCGGACACGGGGGCGTCGCTGACGGTGACGGCGCGCGCGGTGGGCGTTGTCGGCACGTAGCCTGCGGGCGGTGTCACCGTCACCGTGTACGTCCCGGGCAGCACATCGGTAAACGTGTAGTGCCCGCTGGCGTCAGATGTGGTGGTGGCGATGGTGCCGTTTTCGTCGGACAGGGTCAACGTGAGCCCTTCCATGCCCTCCTCATCCGCGTCCAACGTGCGGTTGGCATTGCTGTCCATGAAGGTGACGCCGGAGATGGCATACGTGTCCCCCACCGATGTCAGGACGGTCGCTTGGTTGTCGTTGAGGTCATCTTCCGCGCTGGTAGTGGTGGCCCTCACCGTGTTGGCCACGGTCGTGCCGGGGGAAACGTTATCCCGCACCTGGGCCACGACGGTAATGGTCACCTCATCCCCCGCGGGGATCTCCGCGGTCTGCCACACATACTGGGTCCCCGACTCCTGAGTCACAGGCACGCCCGAGGTGGAAACCCGCACCGGCGTGAGTTCCGCGGGAAGGGTGTCGGTGATGCGCACACTGTACGCGGTGGCCTCCCCCTCGTTGACCACCTTCAGGGTATAGGTGATGGTGTCGCCCGGCTGCACAGAAGCGGTCGGGGCGACCTCCTTGGTAACGTGGAGGTCCGGCTTGGGTATCTGGATCTCCAGGGCCGGGTCGCCAAAGAGGGTGTACGTTTCGAGCAAGTCCTTGAAGGGTGTGTCGCTCTCGTAGAGCTTCTTCTTCGCGTACAGGATGGTATCCCCTATGCGGGTGATGCCCTTGTGGAACAGGGCCTCGAAGAAGCCGGTGTAGAGATATGTGTGCCCGGTCGCCACGCCTAAGCCCGTGGGCCCCCACGCGGCCACCCCACCCACGGGATTACCGTCGTCGTCCAAAGCCCGGACAACGGATTCGCTCACCGCGGAGCCGTTGATGACCTGGAATTGGGCCTCGAGGCATGTCATGGGCAGGAAGATGGGCCACGCGTCCGTGTTCGTCAAGTTGGACATGGCGTAGATGTCCCACACATCGGCACCGGACCACTTCCAGGTGCTCGCGTGGCCGTTGTAGGTGACAAACGCCGCGCCCGCGTTGATCGCGTTCAGGAGCGCGTTCTTCACGTCGTTGCCGTACCGGTAGGGCACGTAGCCCGGACTGGCCTCATCCTGGAGGTAGAGCTTGTCACGCGTGTACTCATCGGGAATCACCCCGTCCATGTGCACGGGCCAGGGGTTCTGCCCCGAGCTGAGTTCCAGCCCTTCCAACGCGCCCCCCGACTGGAAGTTGGAAGGGTCGATCTCCACCAGGTAGTCTGTCTTCTCCAGGCCGTCGAACCCGTACCACCCATGTTCCACGGTGGTGGTATTCGGGTTATCGCCACTGGTCACCGTAGCCACCCGCTGGTCCGGGGCGGAGAGGGTGCCGTCGTGGTCCACATCCTCCCACAAGTTCACCACCACGCCGTCAATACCGCTTTCCGAATCGTCGGGCCACCCATCCTTGTCGCTGTCCAGCCAGATGTAATCGCCGATGAAGCCCTTGCGTGTGGTCACCTGGGGTGAAAGGACGGCTAAGGGGCTCGCGGCCGAACGCACCGCGACCCGGGCCTGAGGCCGCCGTCCCGCGGCAGTGGGCTTGAAGCCGAAATCCTGGTTCGGGCACCGTTGTTGCCCGGCCACCTCGTCGGAATGACAGGTGAAGGCCCCCGCGTTGTCGTTCTTGTCCGCGACGAAGACCGCTTTCGTCTCCCACCCGTCGGGCGGGTTGATGTCCGAACACATGGGGTCCGACGGGTTCTCGTAGCAGATGGTCTTCTTGACCATGCCTTCGGCCTCTTGGACCGAGTTGACGGGGAAACGCCCGATGGCCATGAAAGGCATGGCATGGCGCTGACATTCCAGCGCGTTGGGATCAGCGTTGGTCCGTTCCCCGGCCACAAAGCGGTTGTCCGCGGCCGTCTCCCCGAGGAAGCAGTCCACCAGGTCCAAATAGGGCGGGATGAACTCCTTCTCCGGGTGGAAGAGGAGATTCTTGTAATCGTAGTTGCCATCGCCGAAAAGGAGCACGTACTGGGGTGCGGGCCGCTGCCAGTGTTCGTGGGCGTAGGCCAGGAAACTGCGAATGGCCTCCGGGTCCATCAGCCCACCACTGAACTCGTCGTACACGTCCTGCACATCCACCACCATGGTGCGCAGGCCGGAGAAGGAAGCCCGATGGTCGGCCAGGGTGAAGGCCTGGGTCCAGAAATCACGGTGGGTGATGACGATCCAATCGGCCTGGTTGTTGGGATCCCGCAGGTTGGAGGGGTTATCCCGCTCGATGGACGCGGGTGTCAAGTACGCGGATCGGCCCGCGATGAAGTAGGGCCGAGGCGCGCTGTCCACCACATCCTGGAAGGTGACGGAGAAATCGCTGCCGCTGCCATCCACCGACGCGTTGAGCAACCGCACCGGATGGTTCTTGTCCGAGAGGTCCAGGAGCAGGAAATCCGAACTCTCCATGTGGGTGATGGTGGGCTTCCACGTGCCCGTCTCGTCAATGGAGAACCAGAGGTGATCGTCCTCGGCCTCGTAAACGTCGTAGTACTCCACCTCGAACCAGTTGGTCAGCCCTCGCTCCTCGGGCACGCCGGGCAGGTCCAGGGGCACGTAGTAGGAGATGGTGTTGGTGCCGGCGATGAGGAGGGATTGGGCAAAGGTGTACTCATCGGTCAGCTCGTCTGTGCCGTCCCAAAAGCCCTCGCCCACCTGGGTGCCGTTGATGTAGAAGATGACGTGGTGGTCCGGGTTGGGCGAGTAAGCGGTCAGACCCCGCAGACGAGGCCGCAGGAGCGCGGTGAAAGAGCCGGTAGCCAGGTTGGGCAGTTCAAAGGTGTAGGTCTTCACGTCATCGGGGAAGCAGTAAATGCTGCTGCACGCGAAGTACGATTCCCAGTACCAGTGATCCGCGTTTTCCTCCATGGGAAGGGAACGGCGATAATCCCGGTCTTCCTCCAGGTGGAGGGTGCGCTTGTACGGGGACGGAGGGGACGCGCTGCCGGGTGTCACGTCCCGGGTGCTCATGCGCTGTCCCGGGTTTCCGCCGTAGGTGAGCCAGTAGACGTTGGGATCCTGGTACTTGGTGCGGGCCATTTCCGCGTAGAAGTAGATCCCATCGCCTGGGTCGAAATGTCCATCGCTCTCCCCGGTCACGTAAATGGCGATCTCCTCACCCTGGACCCACACCTTGAAGGTGCGCGGGTCCACACTGTCGACGGGTATCCCCGCGTTCTGCAGGTCATTGTAGGTGAGTTGATAGAGGCCATCGGCCTCGATGCGCATCTTATAGCTCAAACCGGTTGCGGGCTCATTGGCCAGGTGGAACGTCGTGTTCTGGGGACCGGCCGCGAATAGGGAGCCCGGGAGGAGATTCAAGAGAAAGATCCACGTGATGAACCAACGAATTCCCCGTTGCAACGTGTGCTTCATTGTATTTGTACTCCTTGCTCGTAAGGTCCAAACCTCATTGACTGAGAGAACCCGGTAATACTCTGGCGGCGGACAGGTCCGCGCCTCGCCTTGTGCCGAAAAAGCGTTTTTGGTGGTGGTGGGCGAGCTTCGCCCGCCCACCACAAGGACTTTACCCTCTATCCTTTGTGATGCTTTTCTGACGCTTCCTTGGGCGTGGAGCGATGGTCTCGCCCCACGCCCAAACAAACGTCCCCCTTTTTATCATGACGTCTGGGCAGGAGGTTTTGTTATGCGGGACGGGGCGGTGGTGAGGTCACCACCGCCCCGAAGTGTCTCATTTAGTGGGACAGGAAGGGCATGAAGGAGCGGTAAGGCGCTCCACCATGGCCCGGATCCCAGGAGAAGGGCACCACCACATCCCAGGGGCCCAAGACCTCGGCGCCCGGAAGGACGACCAAGCGGTAGTAGTAGCGATGGCCCGGCAGGACCTGGGCATCCACCACTTCGTAGGTGGAGCCGCTGCCCTGGGCCGCGACCTTCGCGATGTTGGTCCAGGCGCCGTTCGGGTCGGTCGCCCGCTGGATGCGGTATGCGGTCACGCCATCCTCCTTGCGCACCCGCCAGGTGAGGTGGACGCCATCTTCCTTCACCGAGGTGAGGAAGGCTTCCAGGGACACACCCGTGGGCGAGATGAAGCCGAAGTCCGCGTCGGTGACCGTGTCGCCGGATTCGGTGGTCCGGGTGACTTCGGTGGGCGTGGTGGGCACATAGCTTCCCGGCGTCACCACCCGCACGGTGTAGGTTCCGGGCGGCAGGTCGGTGAAGTGGTAGATGCCGTCGGAATTGGTCGTGGTGGAATCCAGCAGGTTGTCATCCTCGTCGTAGAGCCGGACTTCCACGTTGGCCAGTCCGTTCTCGCCGGGATCCTGCTGCCCATCCGCGTCCGAGTCCACCCACGTGCGGTCACCGATGGTCACCGGGCGGTACATACCCGCATCCCACGTGTTGTCCGTCTCACCGGAGGTGAGGTCGGTGGTTGCGGTCTTGCCGGTGGTGGGATCGGGATCGCTGTCCACCGCGTCATCCGTGCCCTCGTTGGGCTTGGTGATGGCGTAGCCGCTGGGGGGCACGAATTCCACGTAGTACGTGCCGGGCGGCAGGTCATCGAAGCTGTAGTAGCCGCCGCCACTCGTGGTGGTGGTGAAGTCCTGATTGTCGTCCGTGGTGCTGAAGTCACCATCCGGGCCCGCGTAATGGAGCCGCACGGTCACATCGTCGATGCCCGGTTCGGTGCCATCCTGCAGGCCGTTGCCGTTCACATCCTCCCACACATAGTTACCGATGGACGCCGGTTGGTACATCCCCGCGTCCCACGTGGGGTCGTTCTCCCCTTCGGAGAGGTTGGTCACAGCCGTCTTGCCCGTGGACGGATCGGGGTCACTGTCCACCGCGTCATCCGTGCCCTGATCCCGGGCGGTGATTTCATAGCCCGTGGGAGGTACAAACTCCACGTAGTAATCTCCCGGCATGAGATGGGTGAAGCTGTAGTTCCCGCCACCCGAGGTGGTGGTGGTGTCAATGAGGTTGTTGTCCGCGTCGTAGAGCTTGACGGTGATGCCGTCCAGGCCGGATTCGCCCGGATCCTGGATGCCGTTGCCGTTCTCGTCCAGCCAGACATAGTCACCCAGGCTGGCCGGCGTGAGGATCTGCACGGTATCGCTGTCCGACGCGGTGGGCACATCATCGCCGTTCTCGTCCTCAGCACCGCTCACGGTCGCGTTGTTCGTGGTGGTGCCGGGCGAGGTGGATTCCAGAGCCGTGAAGGTCAAGGTGACCTGGATGGAATCACCCGGCTCCAAGTCCCCAGAACCCGTCAGATCGTCCCACGACAGGGTCCCCGTTCCCGTGGAATCGGGAGCAGGCGACGCACTGACGAATTGGAGCTTGTCGCTGTCAAAGGTGTCGCTCAAGGGCAGAGTTCGGATGGCCGTGTCACCCGTGTTCTCCACGGTGATGCGGAACTGGACGGTGTCCCCCACCAGCACGGGGCTGTCCGTGATGCGGGTCTTCTCCACCGTCACTTCAGGATTGGTGACGATCACCGTGTCGTCATCGTCACACGTGTCATCCGGGTGATCCCCGTTCTCATCCGTCGCATCATCCACACACGCGGTGTTGGTGATGGTGTCCGGATTGCTGGAGTCCGTCGCCTCGAAGGTGACGGTGAAGGTGAGGTAGTCCCCGGGATCCAGGGAATCGCTGCCGGTCACATCGTTCCAGGTGATGGTGCCGGCCGCCTCGTCCACGCTGGTGGGCGTGATGGTGGCGCTGGAGTAGTCCAGGTAGTCCGTGGGGAAGGTGTCGTTGACCGGCACGGTCTCCAGGACTGTGTCACCGCAGTTCCGCACGGTGATGCGGTAGGTGACGGTGTTCCCCACAGGCACGGTCTCCGTTGCAGGAGCCAGAACCGCGACACCAAATCCCGCGGGGGACGTGAAGTCGGCCATTCGCTGACGATAGGCCGCGATGCCGCTGTCGTAGACCTTGGTGATGGCCACACAGGGCTCGGTGATCTTCACGGTAGCCGTGTCCGACTGGGTGTCCAAGGTCTCGCCGTTCTCGTCGGTGACACCTTCGGCCGTCGCGGTGTTGACCGTGTCCGCGCCGCCGGTGCTCTCAATGGCCCGCAGGACCACGTCCACGCTGATGGTGTCACCCGGCGCAAGGCTGCCCGTTCCGGTCAGGTCATCCCAGGAGATGGTCCCGGTGCCGGTGGTGTACCCGGAAACGGTCGCGCTGACAAAGGCGAGCTTGTCGGAGTCGTAGGAGTCGGTGATGGGGATGGTTTCCAGGATGGTATCCCCCGTGTTGGTCACGGTGATGCGGTAGGTAACGTTCTCTCCTACGACGATGACGTCATCCGGATCCGCGGGGGAGATGCGCACCTTCTCCAAGGTGTACGAGGGGTTGCTGATCTCCACATCCGCGGTGTCCGAGTCGGATGGAGCTGTGTGGTCGTTCTGGTCCGTCGCGCTGACGGTCGCGGTGTTCGTGGTCACATCACCCGGCTCGGACTGGGTGCCGGCCACCGCGGTGAAGACGACGGTGATGTTCTTCACGTCGCCGGGGTTCAGGTCCCCCAACGCGGTGGTGATGTCGTTCCACTTCAGCTCCCCGGAGCTGGTGGAATCGGGCGCGGGGTTCGCGCTGACGAAGCTCAGGAAGGTGGTGTCGAAGGTGTCCGTCACCGGCACGGTGGTGAGCACGGTGTTGCCCGTGTTCTCCACGCTGAGGGTGTAGGTGATGGTGTCCCCCACATGGGCCAGCCCGGAAGCGGGCGAGGTGAGGGTCTTGGTGACTTCGACCTCCGCACAAGCCCCCTCGATCTGGAAGGACTCCGCGATCCAGTGGAGCTGCGGGCTGTTCGTGTCCTCGGAGCGCACCTGGACCGCGAACCAGGTCGCGTCGGCCGGGACTGTGGCCGAATGGTCGAAGGTGGTCATGAAGTTGCCATCTTCCGCCGCGGGCAATGAGGTGCTCTGAACGCCCGGCAGGTTGTAGATGTCACCGGAAGGCGGCGTGCCATTCCCGGCCAGGTAGTAGACCTTCGCGTTCTGCCCGGAAGCAATCCCACCCACCACGCTGGTGAAGTCAATGGTGCGCGGGGTGGCCGCGGGGTCGAACTCGAACACGGCCGGGGATGTGCCCTCACTGCCCGGAGGCGAGGAGGACCCTTCCGCGATGTCCATGCCTTCCCACGTTTCCACCACCGTGGTGCCCGTGCCCGAGTTGTCCTGGTAAATGACGACAAGGGAGGCACCGTACGGAATGGTGAATTGATCGGGATCGCCCGCATAGCCATCCTCAAAGGTGTAAGAAGAGGTGCCAGGGCTCACCATGGAAGTGACATCGGCCTTGTACGCGTAGGCGAAGTCATTGGTGCCCCAAAGAGCAGGCCCCCCTGTAGGCGTACCGTTCAGGGTGTTCCCCTCAAACCGTACGGTCGGATCCCCTTCGTCAAAGGGATCACGGCCTGTCCAGTAAAGCCAGGCCTTGACAATCGTGGCACTTGCCGGCACGTTCACGTTGATGGTGCCACTGGTCTGTCCCGCCATCCCTACGCCGCCGACCGCGACCTGATAGGGATGACTGTCAGAACATTGGCCATAATGCTCCACTTCCTGAAGGGGAGTGTCTGTGTTACCGGCCCAAACCGGTACTCCCCCCAGGGTGACCAGGAGTGTGGTCACCAGGACCAGCACAAAGGCCACTTGCCAGGAGAATGTACGTAGGTGTTTCATGTGTTCCCTCCTACAAGATTGAATACGTCAAGATGTACCAACCCAACGGACCGATTCGTCCTTTTCCTATGTTCAGTCCAGCATCATTCTAACAGAGGGGGGGACTGGTTTCAATACTTCTTGGCTTACAAATTGATGACAATTTGGGGAGAGGAGGGATGAGTAACGATTGACGATTAATGAGTAACGATTAAGGGGAGATCGGCTGAGGGATGAGGTTGCTTGGATAGGCGGAGGTTGTAACGCATAACGAGTAACGAGTAAGGGGGGTAGGG
>JAADDB010000003.1 GCA_013154135.1 Chloroflexota bacterium | reverse complement strand
GATTGAGGTGAAGTAGGAGTTCTGGTGCGAGACGGACGGGCTTTGCCCGCCACGCACATAAGGGGCGTCATCCCACCCGGATGTCGCCCGGGTTGAGGAGGCGCAACAGGGTTTTCGGCTCGGCATGGACGGCAGGGCTCAAAACCCGTGACGTGTCCAGTCCATCCAGGTAAAATGGCACCTTAACAACTGAATTCCCCTCTTCTAACGTTGACGTAGCAGACGGGTCCTCCCCTGGACGGAACGTCCTTGTGCCGCGAACTTTCTCCAAGCGCTTCAAAATGTCCGGGGCCGAAAGCCGGGCGAGTTGAGAACCTGGAAGGTCTCCTCCCCAAACCCCATCGCGATGAGACCGCGACGCTCCGCGTATCGCGCCACTTCCGGCCTCATGTACAGCGTCGCTATCACCCCCACAAACTTCCGCCCCTGGTACTCGGGAAAGAAGGCTCGAATTTCCTCCAAAACCTCCACAAACCGGTCCACATCCTCCGCGCGGAGCGTGCTCTTGGTCTCGTTGATGAGCACATAGTCCCCACAGGCTGCCACCACGTCAAACTCGTGCACCCGATGGGGATTCCTTGCATCCCGCTTCCGCACACGCACGGCAAAAAAGTCCACCTCCTCCTCCGAACAGCCCGCCAGGTCCCGCAAGACCTTCACTATGTTCGGGGCTACCATGTCCTCGGCCAAAGTTCCCATCTTGTTGGCCAGCTCACCCCAACGCCGGTTCATCTCCCGGCGCTCCCGCTCCGCCCGCGCTTGATACGCACGCATCTCCTCCTTGAACTCACGCATCTCCTCTTTGAATTCACGCATCTCCTGGGAGAGAAGCCGGAGTTCCTCCTCGGTACGCATCTGGGAGCGGGCCAGCTCTGTTACGAGCTGCCGCAGCTCATCCATCCCCACTTCCAAAGTGATGACTCGCTCTTCCAAGGCAGGGACTGACATGACAACCTCCAAACCTGATACACTGACAACCTCGAGTTATACCTCGGCAGTAGACGGGGCGCACCTCCGGGAGAAGAGGTCAAACGATGAACGAACACCCACAGTATACCTCATGTTGGGACGGCCATCAAGAAAATCGGGATTTGCGATGTGGCCCTGCCTGAGGACTTGCTCCACGGCTCATTCCAGCCGGATGTAGCCCCGCTTCAACGCTTCGGTGACCGCGGCCGTGCGGTCGGAGACGCCCAGTTTGTTGTAGATGTGAAGGAGGTGGCTTTTGACGGTGGCCTGGCTGATGTGGAGGTGACGGGCGATCTCTTTGTTGCTCTTCCCCTGCGCGACCAGGGTGAGAATGTCCAGTTCCCGGGCGCTGAGCCGCTCCTCGCCCGGATGCCGCACTTGATCCATGAGTTTGGCCGCAACCGGCGGAGCGAGCACTGCCTCCCCCCGGGCCGTCGCGCGGATGGCCCGGTACAACTCCTCACGCGGGGCATCCTTGAGCAGGTATCCCGTGGCCCCGGCCTCAATCGCGCGCAGGATATCCGCGTCCGTGTCGTATGTGGTCAGGACAAGGACGTGCACTTCGGGCCATTGGCGGCGAATGTGTTCAATGGCCGTAACGCCATCCATGTGGGGCATGCGCAGGTCCATGAGCACCACATCCGGATGCAAAGCCCGGCACTTCTCCAGGGCCTCCGCGCCGTCCGCGGCCTCGCCCACCACCTCTACATCCGGCGCGGCGGCCAGCATTCCCACCAGCCCTGCTCGCACCACCGGGTGATCGTCCACAATGAGCACGCGCAGATGCCTCGACATGTTCCTCCCTCCTGCTTAACACGTCAACACCACCGCCACCGTCGTCCCTTCTCCAGGGGCACTTTCGATGATGAGATGTCCCCCGCGGGCTTCCACCCGTTCGCGCATGCCGCGAAGCCCCAAGCCGGGAGCCACGTCCAAATGGGTCGGGTCAAAACCCACACCGTCATCCTGGACATCCAGGATCACCCGGTCGTCCAGGTACGTGAGGGTCACATCCACCCGGGACGCGCGCGCGTGCTTGCGCACGTTGTGGAGCGCTTCCTGAGCCGCGCGCAGCAGGACCACGTCCGCGTCCGCGGGCAATGGACGAGGCGTGCCCGTCACCGTCACATGGGCCGTCACGCCCGTCTCCTCGCTCCAGCGATGGGCCACCCGCTTCAACGCCCCTGGGAGATCGGTGCCCGTCAGGATGTCGGGACGCAGGGCCCATACCAGCCGACGGGCCTCGGCGAGCCCCTCCCGCGCGGCGCGGCGCGCCCGGTCCAGGTGCGTCCGCGCCACCTCGGGATCCGTGTCGAGCGCGCTCTCCGCGGCCTCCAGGTGCGTGACAATGCTGGTGAAGTCCTGAGCCAACGTGTCGTGAATCTCCCGGGCCAAGCGCTGACGCTCCTCCAGCACCGCGGTCTCACTCACCCGTCTCAGCAGGTGAATTTTCTCCAACGTGAGGGAGAGGGTGGGGACCAGGGCGTCGTAAAAACGGACCACGCGCGACGGCAGGGCATCCTGAACGGCCGTGGCGACCACCAGCAGCCCGTGCCACGGGGCGGACGTGCGATCACTCTCGACGATGGGGATGATTACCCCCGCGCGGATGCCCATCTGATCCCAGAAGTGCTGTTCGGCCACGGGCAACTGACGCACGCGAAAGGGGAACGTCGCACGGCCGTCCACCCGGTCCAGGGTGGGACAGATCGTGGTGTCCAGCCGTTCGGGGATGGGCGGGGCCGTGGAAGCCTGCCATACGCCCCGCAACACCAAGGCCTTATCCTGCCCAGCAGGGTCGGGGGTCCACAGCGCGATGTGGGTGATGTCCCCGGAGGGACGGTGTTCGCCCAGTGCGCGTACCAGGTCCTCCTCGCGGGCCACCGCGCTCAGCGCGCGCAGGAGGTTCGAGTACAGACGGGCGGAGGCCATGCGCCGCCGGGCCAGTTCTCCCCCGACCAGCGCGAAGCCCACGTACACCCCCAACGCGCGCAGGTAACTCCACACGGCCACGGGGACGGGCTGGGGCATGATGATGAGGATGGGAAGCCCGAACAACGTCATCCAGAAGCCAATGAGCACCGCGTTCCAGCGAGACGCGTCCCGGTGAGTGGACGAGAACCAGTAACTCACCCCAAACGCGGCCGTGTACGTCGCGATGGGGCCCGCGTACCGGCCGAACCGTTGGGAGAACGCGGTCAGGGCCGCGATGTCGGGCATGCCGCCGCTCTGGCGCATCAGCCATATACTGTAGCCCCCGATAATGAACGAGACCACAGCGATGCCGCCCCAGAAGCCGGCCAAAGACGCGAAGAAGGTCCTTTTCCAGTACAGACGCGGGTGCCTCATGGTTGTCCCATCCGCGCACTCCCTATTCCCACCGAAACAGTGTGACGGCCACGGCCATGCCGACGAGCGCAATGCCTAGGGTTACCGCCAGGGAGATGCCGTACTCGGACCACGGTCGACCGAACCAAATCCCCTGAAACAAGTTTACCATATGGGTCAGGGGCATCAAATCGCTGAGCATCTGGATACCTGGGGGGAAGAACGTTTGAGGGAAGGTGATCCCGGAGAGGAAGAGGTTGGGAAAGTACACGACCATCCCGATGATCTGGGCCATGCGAGCCGTGGAAGCCAGGGACGCGATGATGTAGCCCGTGGCATAGGCCGCTAGCGCGCTCGCGGTAAAGGCCACGAAGAGCATCCCCCAGGATCCCTGGCACGTCAGCCCGAACGCGGCATACCCCACCACAATAAGCAGGATGGTGCCGGCCAGGCCCATCACGTAGTTCACCGTCACATCCGCGAGGATGTACACGTAAGGGGACAAGGGGGTCGCGCGCAGGCGACGCAGGACGCCCTGTTCCCGCATGGAGGCCACCGCGGTGGGGATGCTCATAAAGGCCACGGACGCGATGACCAGCGCGATGAATCCCGGCGCCTCCATGTCCAGGAAACGAGTCTCCCCTGGCCCGTGGGAAAAGGACACATCCCCCAGGATGGATCCGAGGAGATAGAGGAGCACGGCAGGGAACACCAGGCTGAAGAAAAAGGCCACGGGTTCCCGGACAAACAGTTTGGCTTGGACAACGATAAGTTCCCTCAGCCCGCGCATACGCTCCCTCCTTACTCGTCAATCGGTAATCGTTACTCCCCCCGTCACAGCCAGGAACACATCCTCCAGGGTGGGTTGAGTCACGTGGAGGTTGGTGAAGCGCACCCGCTGAGCCGTAAGGGCCTGGACGATCTCCACCAACGCGCTCTCTTGGGTGCCGTGTAAGACCACGTGGGAACCGTTGACCTGCACTCGCGTTACGGAAGGCAGGGCTTCCAGCACCGCGACGTTGAGGGGCGTCAACACGTCCAGCGCGACCCGCACCGGCACATCCACCTGACGTATCAAGTTGGCGGGCGTGTCCAAAGCAACAATGCGCCCCCGGTGCACAATGGCCACCCGGTCACACAGGCGCTCGGCTTCCTCCATGTAATGGGTGGTGAGGAAGATGGTTTTCCCCCGCTCGCGAATCTCCTGCACCATCTCCCACATGGTCAGCCGCGCCTGGGGGTCCAACCCGGTGGTCAATTCGTCGAGGAACACGATTTCGGGATCGTTGAGCAAGGCCAAGGCGATGAACAGGCGCTGTTTCTGCCCCCCTGACAGGCGCTCGTAAAAGGCATCGCGCTTGTCGGCCAGCCCCAGGCGATCCAGCAGATCCGCGGGGTCCACGGTGGAGGGGTAGAACGACCGGAACATGTCCATGATCTCGCGGACTTTCAGCCGCGGTGGCAGGTTGGATGTTTGAAGTTGGACGCCGACGCGAGTCATCACCCGAACCCGGTCGCGGACGGGGTCCAGGCCCAAGACGCGCACCGTGCCCCCGTCCGGCGATCGCAACCCTTCGACGCATTCGATGGCCGTCGTCTTGCCCGCGCCGTTGGGCCCCACCATGCCGAAAATCTCGCCCTCGTACACCTCAAAGGACATGCCGTCCACCGCGACGACCTGACCGTACACCTTGCGCAGGTTCTCAACGGTAATGACCGCTCTCATGAAGATGCCTCCTAAACGGGTATGGCCTTGTCCGCTCTTTTTCTATTGTGATCCTTCAGGGCCGGAATCTCAACCACCATATGGCTGAAATCTGAATAGCCGTTGGGTGGAGGTGGGGGGTAACCGAGGGGTGGATGGGCGGACCGGTTGTGCAATCCGGGCCGAACAGGTAAAATGGAACGTGAAGTCCATATGTGAAGCCGGTTGCTGAAAAACACAAGGTGACATATGATGACCTCGGACAACCGCCTACTTGACCAGGATACCATCCTGAACGCCCTAACACACCACCTGCACTCACGAGAGGAGATCGTGTTTGCGTACGCGCACGGCTCCTTGGTGGACGGCCTTGTCCCTTACAGGGATGTGGACGTAGCCGTGTATGTGCGCCCGGAATGGGTGCAAGCGCACCAGGACAAAACCCTCGCTTATGTGTTAAGCCTTTCCACGGAATTAATCTTGGCCCTGCGTGAGGAGATCGGTTTGCGGGTGCCGGTGGACGTACAAATGTTAAACGAAGCGCCTTTGCCTTTTCGGATGCACGTGGTGCGTGATGGCCGCTTGCTCTTCACCCACGATGAGGAGTTGCTGGCCGACTTCATCGAATACACCGCGCGGCGGTACATGGATATGGCCCCCCTTTGGAGAGAATATACCAAGGAGTTAATCCGCCCATGAACATCCCTATCCGCTCCGGACACATTCGCGAACGCATGGCAGAAATACGAGCCCACAAGTCATAGATCTCCCCCGGGCAGATCACGAGGCGCAAAATGAGAGGTATTTCTCTTCTCCTGCTCATTATCCACCTTATTCTCTCGCCCAAACTCATCGCACCTACCGCGAAGGGCCTGTTCGGGGAGCCAGAAAAACCGGGCAGCCGCACGGAAAACCCCTGGATACGGTCCAACCCCGGAGGCGGCGGATGGTTCAACACGGTCAAAGCCGGCCCCGATGGCATGATCCTCGCGGCCAGCGATCTCAGCGGCTTCTACCGCTCCCAGGATGGGGGCCGAACATGGGATGTCATCGGCGCGACCCAGGGTCTGAAGACCACCCACGCCAGTGCCATCGGATTTCACCCTACAGCCCCCCACATCATCCTCCTGGGGACGGAAGAGGGCATTTACCGAAGCACAGACCGGGGCGAGCATGTGGCCCAGGTCCTGGATTCGGGCTACATCACCGACATCGCACTCTCCCCCGCGAACCCGGACATCGGGTACGCGGCCTGGCATTCGGAGTGGGACCTCGCGACAGGCCAGATCTACCGAACCACGGACAGCGGCCAGACCTGGTCGCGGGTCAGCCAGAACCTCCCCCACGGCCTGCGCATCCTCAAGATCGCCCTCGATCCCCACGACACAAACACCCTCTACCTGCTCTCGGGAGAAGGCCGCTTCGCGGCAGGGCCCAAAGTCGTCTACCGCAGCACCGACGGCGGGCTCCACTGGACACGGATAGCCTCCAACCTGGGTGATGTGATGGACGTGGCCACCGCGCCGGATATCAGCGGTCGGGTGTACATCACCACCTACGACGCGGATCCCGATGGCCCCGGCGACCTCTTCCGCAGTGATAACCGGGGACGCACGTGGTCACACATCGCCCGCCGGGGCGGACGCATCTGGCTGGTTCCAGGACGCCCCCAGATCATCCGGCTCATCGACCCGTTCCACCAATTTCCGTGGGACGACCGCAACGGCGTATGGGAGAGCGTTGATGGTGGGCACACGTGGAAACGGGTGAGCCGGGTGGACGATTGGGACACAGGTTGGACCCATGCTTACTGGGCGTACAATTCAGAGGTCCAGGCCATCGGGGAAGACCTGTCCGATCCGAAACGCCTTTACATGGCCACCAGCCAGTTCATCTTCACCACGGACAACGAAGGGCGTCACTTCTACAACATCTACACGGAAGAGGTGGCTCCCGGGCGCTGGCAATCCCGCGGCGTGGACAACGTGGTCATGTTCGGCATGGCCATCAGTGAGGTCGAACCCTGGCACATCTACCTGGGCTACTTCGACATCGGTTGCTGGCACAGTCCGGACAACGGCGTCTCCTGGGAAAACTGCAACGACCTGGCCAGCACCGGAGATTGGGAGGGGAACGGCGGAAACACCACCACATTGCTCGCGGATCCGCATCGCCGAGGTGTGGTGTGGACCGCGCAAGCGCCCTCGTGGGACGAGGCCGGGACGCTCTTGCGCAGCACGAACTACGGCAAGCAGTGGACGGCCGCGAGGGGCTTGCCCCCCGCCCCCTTGATGGGCCTCTCCCTGGACCGGACGAGCGCGGAGAACAGGCGCACCCTGTTCATCACCGCCCAGGGCGATGTGTACCGAAGCACCGACGATGGCGCCACCTGGCAGCGGGTCTTCCCGTGCGGAGGATGTCGGTTCACCGCGGTGGACCCATTCGACGGCTCACTCGTCTACGCGGGCGGGGAAAAGGGATTGTGGCGGTCTACGGCAGGCGGTCGGCCGGGGACTTGGGAGGAGGTAGGGCTTCCGGAGATGCGAGGAAGGGTCCGTGGGGACGTGTGGGAGTACGGCTGGGAAGGCGTCTTCGCGATTGCCCCCTCCCCCCATCGGCGGGGTACCGTGTATGTGGCCGCGCTGGGGGAGGGTAAAGGGCTCTACCGCAGCGAGGACGCGGGCCGAACGTGGCGTAAACTGTGGACCGACGACTTCATGCGGGATGTCGCGATCTCGCCCCGGGATCCCAACCTCCTGGTTGCGGCCTCCTCCAGTGCCTACATGGCCGGGGGCTACGACGAAGGGTCCCACGGCATCCTCATCTCCCTCGACCGGGGACGGACGTGGCGCGCGTGGAATGAGGGCATGGCCTGGCCCTTCGCCCTGACCGTCACCTTCCAACCGCACAGGGATACGGTATGGGCAGGTGTACCGGGCCCCGGTTTTCAAAAGCGCCTCCTCACCCGGCACGAGTATTACATACCCTATTGGCTCGCGGCTGATGAGCCGGCCATTGATCCCCTTGTCCAAAATCCAAACAGGCGATCTCAAGCTGTTTGTCAAAAGTCCATTGTCACATGGAGGAAATGATTTCATGAACGCAACCATTGCTGTACTACCCGGAGATGGTATTGGACCAGAGGTGACCCGCGAAGCTGTTCGGGTCCTCCAAGCCGTAGCGCAACAGTTCGGCCACACCTTTACCCTGAAAGAAGGGCATGTGGGCGGAGAGGCCATCGACCGGTGGGGAACTCCCCTGCCGGAGGACACACTGGGATTGGCCTTGCAGGCGGATGCTGTTCTGTTCGGGGCCGTGGGAGGTCCCAAGTGGTCGGACCCGCGGGCGAAGGTGAGGCCCGAACAGGGGATTCTGGGCCTGCGCAAGCACCTGGAGCTCTTCGCCAACATCCGACCGGTGCGCGTTTTCCCGGACTTGGTGGAAGCGTCCACGCTACGTCCGGAGGTCATTCAGGGCGTGGACTTGGTGGTGGTCCGAGAGGCCACAGGCGGGCTTTACTTTGGCGCCCGAGAAGAGGGCACCGAACGGGCGTATGATACCCTCATTTACACCCGTCCGGAGGTGGAGCGGGTGGTCCGGTTGGCCGGGGAATTGGCCCGCAAACGGAGAGGATACCTGGTCTCCGTGGACAAGGCGAATGTGCTGGCGAGTTCCCGCCTCTGGCGCCACGTGGCCGGGGAGGTGGTGCGAGAGGAGTTCCCGGATGTACGGTTTGAGCACATTCTTGTGGACGCGATGGCCATGCACCTCATTCGGCGTCCTGGGGATTTCGATGTCATTGTCACGGGCAACATGTTTGGGGACATCCTGACGGATGAGGCTTCCATGTTGGCCGGCTCTCTGGGAATGCTCCCCTCCGCGACGTTGGGGGCTTCACAAAATCGCTTTGGACTCCCCCGAGGCCTGTATGAGCCCATTCACGGTTCTGCCCCGGACATCGCGGGCCAGGGGAAAGCCAATCCACTGGCCAGCATCCTCAGTGCGGCCCTGCTGTTGCGCTATAGTTTGGGGTTGGAAGAAGAGGCGGCCGCGGTGGAACAGGCTGTGGAGCAGGCGCTTCACCGGGGATACCGCACGGCAGACATCGCCCAGGTGGGGCAAGGCACCCAAACCCTCTCCACGGAAGAAATGGGCCGGGCGGTTGTGGAACACCTTGGCTCATCGACCGGCAAGACCCGGTAGCACCCTGGCGGCGGTCGGTCGTCGTTCGTCGGTGGTCGGTGGTCGTCCGTCGGTCGTCGTTCGAAAAGGGCATCAACAAAATCCCATCCCAAACGGCCCCGTTCCCATCCCCATTGCGAAGAAAACCAGGTGCTACCGCCCTCGGTTGACTGAAGTTCCCTCCCTACCGAAATTCGTCCCAAGAGAACACGAACGCAGCGCGCGTGAGTGAAAAATCCTCCTTTCCCGTTCGTCGTTAATCCCGTTCGTTGACCACACATCCCCCATGCGATTTACCATCTCAAAATGCGGAGGCGTTGCTATGAGGAAGGCACACACACCCACACGAGTATGGCTATACGATACTACTTTGCGCGATGGCACCCAAGGAGAGGGCGTCTCCTTTTCTGCGGATGACAAACTGCGCATTGCCCGAAAGCTGGACGAGCTGGGCGTGCACTACATTGAGGGAGGATGGCCGGGTTCTAACCCCAAAGATGCCACCTTCTTCGAACGAGCCAAGAAGGAGCTCCACCTCCAGAACGCCCGATTGGCCGCGTTCGGCAGTACACGACGGGTCAACCTGGCCGTGGAAAAGGATCCCCAGGTACAAATGCTCCTGGAAGCGGAAACCCCGGTGGTCACCATCTTCGGGAAGACATGGGATCTCCACGTGCACCACGTGCTGCGCACAACGTTGGAGGAAAACTTGCGCATGATTGCGGACACGATACGATACCTGAAACAGCACGGCAAGGAGGTCATTTACGATCCCGAGCACTTCTTCGATGGGTGGAAGGCAAACCGGGAATACGCGCTGGACACGCTCAAAGCCGCGGCCGACGCAGGGGCCGATGTGTTGGTCCTCTGTGATACGAACGGCGGCACCATGCCCTGGGAGATCGAAGAAGCTGTCCTCGACGTGCAAAATGAGTTGCCCGGGGTACCCTTGGGCATCCACGCCCACAATGACAGCGATGTGGGCGTAGCCAACACCCTTTATGCCGTCCGCGCGGGATGTGTGCACGTTCAAGGCACGGTAAACGGATATGGGGAACGGTGTGGCAACGCGAACCTCATCAGCATTATTGCCAACCTCAAGCTGAAGATGGGAATCGACGTGGTCAGCGACGAACAACTCCGAAAACTTACCGAGGTCAGTCGCTTCGTGAGCGAGCTGGCGAACCTGCCGCCCAACACTCGACAACCCTTTGTGGGCGCCAGCGCGTTCGCGCATAAAGGTGGGACGCATGTCAACGCGGTGGTCAAATACGAAATGTCCTACCAGCACATTGACCCCACACTGGTGGGCAACCGCAAGCGGGTCCTGGTCTCCGAACTCTCCGGCAAAGACAACATCGCGGTCAAACGCCGTGAGTTCGGGCTCGAAGGGCTCACCCGCGAACAGGAAAGAGCGGTACTCCAACGCATCAAAGAGCTGGAGAACCAGGGGTATGTGTTCGAAAGCGCAGAAGCTTCCGTCGCGGTGCTGCTCAACCGAGTGCGCAATGGGTACACCCCACCCTTCGAACTCATCGACTACACCGTCCTGGTCGAACACCGCCAAGGACGGGGGATGGTGTGCGAGGCAACGGTCAAAGTCCGGATCGGGGACGAGGTCTACCACACCGCTGCCGAGGGGAACGGGCCGGTCCACGCGCTGGACAACGCGTTGCGCAAGGCACTCCTCCAGTTCTACCCGGAGCTGGAAAGCGTACAGCTCACCGACTACAAAGTCCGCATTCTCAACCCCCACGCGGCCACAGCCGCTACCGTCCGGGTTCTCATTGACTCGGCCGACGGTCGACAACGCTGGACGACTGTTGGCGTCTCACCCAACATCATCGAAGCTTCCTGGCTCGCGTTGACCGACAGTGTCGAATTCGCACTCATGCCCAAAACCCAAGAACAAGCGGAGAAATCCTCATGAACCAACCACGCACACTATTCGAAAAAATCTGGGACGAACACGTTGTCCACGAAGAGCCGGGCTACCCGGCCATACTGTACATAGACCTCCACCTCATCCACGAGGTGACATCTCCCCAGGCCTTTCAGGGACTACGGGAAAAGGGCCTTACCGTACGTCGACCAGGCCAAACGTTGGCCACAATGGACCACAGCATTCCCACACGACATCGGGATTTTTCCCTGATGGATGTGCTCGCGCGCCGTCAAATTGAAACGCTGGAAGCCAATTGTCGGGAGTTTGACATTCCTCTCTTCACCATGCACGACGACCGCCAAGGCATTGTCCACGTCATCGGCCCTGAACTGGGGCTCACCCAGCCCGGCATGACCATTGTTTGCGGGGACAGTCACACCAGCACCCACGGCGCGTTCGGAGCCCTGGCGTTCGGCATCGGCACCAGCGAGGTGGAACACGTGCTGGCCACCCAAACGCTTCTCCAGCGTAAACCCAAAACCTTCCAGGTGCACTTCCAGGGCACCCGTGGGCCCGGCGTGACGGCCAAGGACATGATACTCGCGCTCATCGCCAAAATCGGCGTTGGCGGAGGGGCAGGCCACGTGTTCGAGTACACGGGCGAGGCGGTCCAGAGTCTGAACATGGAAGAACGCATGACCCTGTGCAACATGAGCATCGAAGGCGGCGCACGAGCTGGGCTTGTGGCTCCCGATGACACCACCTTTGAATACCTGGCGGACAAGCCCTTCGCGCCCAAAGGAGAAGCGTGGGACGCCGCGGTCGCCCGCTGGAGGGCGTTGCAGACCGATCCGGGGGCCAGGTATGATCGGGAGGTCACCGTGGACGTGAGCGCGTTGGAACCCATGGTCACGTGGGGGACGAACCCGGCCATGGGCATCCCCATCACAGGGCGTGTGCCCGACCCGGCCCAGGAACCCGACCCCAGAAAGCGTCGGGCCATGGAGCGCGCGCTGAAGTACATGGGCTTTCAACCCGGTCAGCAACTCCTCGGGCATCCTATTGACGTGGTCTTCATCGGCTCTTGTACCAACTCCCGCATCACCGACTTGCGAATGGCGGCTGAAATCTTCAAGGGGAGAAAAGTCGCGCCCCACGTGCGCGTCCTCGTCGTGCCCGGATCCCAAACAGTCAAACGGCAGGCCGAAGCTGAAGGGCTGGATCGCATCTTCAAAGACGCGGGAGCAGAATGGCGAGAGCCGGGGTGCAGCATGTGCATCGCCATGAACGAAGACCGACTGGAGCCGGGACAGTACGCGGTCTCCACCAGCAACCGCAACTTCGAAGGCCGCCAAGGGCCTGGAGGCCGGACGATTCTGGCCAGCCCTCTCACAGCCGCGGCCGCGGCCGTCACCGGCCGCATCACCGATCCCCGAACGCTGCTCGACCACTAACCGCCCTGTGGGCAATCAGGAGGTGTATTCCATGGAACCCTTTGTGATCTTGACAAGCAAACTGGTCCCGCTGCCAAATGAGAACGTGGACACGGACCAGATCATCCCTGCACGCTACCTCAAGGTGACGGATAAAGCCGGGTTGGCGGAAGGCCTTTTTGCAGGATGGCGCTACCGTGCGGATGGCTCCCCTGATCCCGAATTTGTCCTCAACAAACCCGAAATGGAAGGACGGAAGATCCTCTTGGCCGGAGACAACTTCGGCACGGGGAGTTCCCGGGAACACGCGCCATGGGCCCTCATTGGCTGGGGGTTTCGGGCCATTATCAGCACCGGTTTTGCCGACATCTTCTACAACAACGCGCTGAAGAACGGGCTTCTGCCGGTCGTTGTGGACGAGGAAACGCATCGCCGGCTCTTCGCGTGGGTGGAAGAGGACCCCAACGTGGAAGTCACCATCGACCTGGCCCAACAGGTCCTCATCCTGCCTGATGGAACCCGGGTCACATTCCCTATTGACCCCTTCAGCAAGCACTGTCTGCTCAAAGGTCTGGATCAGCTGGGCTATCTACTGGAACATCTACCCCACATTGAAGCTTATGAACGGACACACCCACCTCGCTTTGACACGCGAGTGCTTAATCGCTAACTGTGCCCCGTCCCGCCCCACGCATATCCCGTGCGGCGAACGTTCTTCCTACAAAAAGAGGGGCACCCCGGTAACCGAGGTGCCCCTTTTGTTTCTTCAAAGAACTCCTCAGTAGGTGATCACTCGCGGGAGCTCCTTCGCTTGCTCGATCCAATCTTGGACCTGCTTGCGGGTGGGCAGGCGACGCACCAACTTCTTCTCCGCGTTCACTTCCACCAGTTTCTGATACAGGTTATCCGCGTTGCGGCGGGCCAACTCGACCACGGTGTCCACGCCCGCGGCTTCTAGCAAGTCGGAGAATTCTTCGCCAACCCCTTTGATGCGCATCAGGTCGGCTCGGTTAGCCCATTCCAAGATCTGCTTGGTGGAAACGCCGATCTTCTCCGCCAATTCCTTGCGTCCCTTCTCCGTCGCCACCGCTTCCAGCAGGGATTCAACCGTTGTAATCCCCGCTTCCTTCAGCTTATCCGCGTATACCTTGCCGATCCCCTCGATTTTCCGGACAGAAGCCATTTGCCAACCTCCTTTCTACATGATGATTCTCTGTGCCACATCTGTTTGGCGGGGATGTGACACATCCGATTAACGGACAAGACTCTGTCTCACCCGAGACGCGATCCATCCGTCCGGCGCGGGGGAAAAACGAACCGCGCCGCGCGCCCAGATGTGTCCGTCAACCAAAAGCACATCAACAAATTAGACGTCAAACAGAGGCGAAAGTATCGGGTATCCGCGTGCTCCGGTCGAGCAATGGGCCGAGGACGATGATGGGCAACCACGAGTCGGCACGTTGTGAGCGTCAGAGACTCGACATCGGAGCACCGTCGGGAGGCTAGATCTAAGGATATAACAACTCCCCGGAGGTTGGCAACTTTCCATGGAAAAGTGTATGCTCCACGGCACGCGCTACCGCTCCCGGACACCGGTAATGAGATCCGCGATGTCGTTTACCGAGAGCTCCCCTTTCCGATATGTGCCCACTTTCTTCCCGTGCCGCAAGATGGTGTACGTGTCCGCGACCTCGTAAACGTGGTACACGTTGTGGGTGATGAAAATAACGGAGAGGCCCTTTTCCTTGACCTCGAGGATGTGTTCTAACACCCGGCGGGTTTCAGCCACAGAGAGGGCAGAAGTCGGTTCGTCCAGGATGAGGAGCTTGGCCCCAAAGTACATGGCCCGCCCAATCGCGATGGACTGGCGTTCCCCGCCCGAGAGTTTGCCCACCCGCTCATCGGGTGAGCGCACAGTGATCCCAATGTCGGTGAGAACCCGACGGGTTTCCGCATGCATGGTCGCCATGTCCAACCAGTGCAGCGGTCCGAAATGCCGCACCAACTCCCGACCGAGGAAGAAATTCCGGGTGATGCTCATCAAATCGATGAGGGCCAAATCCTGGTACACGGTCTCTATCCCCATATCCCGGGCCTCACGGGGCGAACGAATGTGCACCTTTCGTCCCTCAAAGTAGATCTCCCCACTCGTGGGTTGGTAGACCCCTGTGAGCACTTTGATGAGGGTGGATTTCCCGGCCCCGTTATCCCCCAGAAGCGCGTGGACTTCCTGACGCTCAACGGTGAACGTCACACCGTCCAAGGCCACAATGGTCCCGAAGCGCTTGGTGATGTTCTCCATGTGGACCACCGGGGGTTCACCATTCCTCGTCGGTAACATAGGCCGTCCTTTCTCTCCTTTCCCATTCTTCACGCGCGGTTGCGCAGCCAATTGTTCAGAATCACCGCGGCCACAATGGTCACCCCAACCACTGCTTCGAAATTATCCGCGGGAATGAAGGGAATATTCATCAGGATCACACCCGTTCGTAACATGCTGATGAGAAGAGCACCGATGAGCGCTCCCCAGATACTACCTGCGCCCCCGGTCAGCAACGTCCCCCCCACCACCGCGGCTGCAATGGCATTCAATTCCATCCCCGCGCCTGTGGCCACCCGAACAGAACGGAATTGGCTGAAGAGCAGGATGCCCGTCAACCCGGCTAAAAGACTGCTGATCATGAAGGACAAGACCTTCACCCGCTTTACCCGCACGCCCAGAGCCATGGCCCCCCGCAGGTTCCCGCCCACAGCAAAAACGTGGTTACCGAAAGCCGTCCGCGTCAGAATATACTGAAAGAGCACGGTCATGCCCACCAGCCAGAGGAGGGACGTACGGAAGTTGGCCCCAGGGATGATGGCATTCACCGTATCCAACCGCCCGTTGAAGATCTCATAGACCTTCAAACGCTGGGTCGTCTGAATCAGCTGCCCACCGGAAATCAGCCACACCAAACCTCGGTATATGTACAGAGTCCCCAACGTGATGATAAACGAGGGAATGCCCGACCAAATGTAGATAAGTCCGTTCACCACGCCCAACAAGAGGGAAATGCCCAAGGCCAAGAGAACGGCCACAACAGGCGAATGGAGGGTCAACGTGCCAAAAGCGAACGCGTACGCGGCAATGGCCACTACGGAACCGACAGATAAGTCAAATTCCCCCGCGATCATCAACAGGGTGACACCGATTGTGACCATGCCGGTCAACGTCGCAGCGTTGATAATACCGGATATCGAACGCATGGTTGCGAAATGGGGCACAAACAGGCTGAACAGTCCCCCAATAATCACCAACGACGCGAGAGGGCCGGCTACCGGGGAGGTGATAAACAACTCCCATATGTTCTTGCGCGTTGTATCTCGTGGAGCACCCATCTACAACCTCAGATTCTGTATTGTGTGTGACGAACCCGCGGACACCACATGGCCCAGGGCTTGCATAACTGCCTTGGGTTTTCCCCAAAAGAACCGCTTGCGGGCCAGCCGCGACTAAGGGGGGAACGGAGGTGCTCCGTTCCCCCCTTGGCTTGATCTATCGGTATGTGCCGGCGAGGGATTTCACCAGCTCGATGTTGCTCTTGTCCACAAAGCCCGGACCGGTGGGGGTGACGGGCAGGGCCGGCTTGATCTTCTGGCGCTGCAACAGGGTGAGCGTGACCACCGAGAGGTACCCCTGGAGGAAGGGTTGCTGGTCAATGGCGAAGAGGGTCATCCCGTCCTCCACATGCGCCACAATCTCCGGACTGAGGTCGAAGGTGCCGTGGTACACGTCACCCGGCTTCAGCCCGCGAGCTTCGGCAAACGCGTAGAAGGGGTTCGCTCCGTTGGGCCCCAACGTCAGAAAAGCGTCCACATCCGGGTGCGCCGCATAGTAGTCGTCTATGATGGTCTGCGACTCCGCGGGGTCGTTGGAAATGCCCAACACCTCGGCCTCCTTCCCCGCCTCCTTGAAGGCGTCGATGAACCCCGCACACCGGGCATCCAGCCCCGCATGCCCCACTTGATGGTTGATGCACACACCTTGAGTCGCCCCGGCAGCCAACAAGCGTTTGCCGCCCTGGTACCCGCCCTGGTACTCGTCCATGCCGATGTACGTCAGGTAGGGGATGCCATCCTTCTCCGGGCCCGACCCCGCGTTGTACCCAACCACGGGTATCCCCGCCTCAATGGCCCGCATGATGGGCTCCTTGAACAGCGCCGGATCCGTTATCGTCACCGCCAGCCCATCCGGGTTCGCGGCCACCGCCTGGTCAATCAACGAGGCCGTCTTCTCCAGGTCGAACTTGTCAGGCCCCAGAACGGTGTAATCCACGTTCAGCTGGTTGGACGCCACGTCAATGCCCTTCTCCACCACGCACCAGAAGGAGTCCCACGCGCACAGCGCGTGCTGGACGAACATCAACTTGAGGGCCTTGTCCGGTTCGGGTTTCTCGCCCAAGGTCTCCTTGGTCACAAAGCCCGGACCGGTGGGGGTGACGGGCAGAGCCGGCGTAATGCCGTAACGCTTGACCAGGGTAAGCCACATGACAGAGGCAAAGCCCTGGAGATAGGGCTGTTGATCCACGGCAAAGAGGGTAAGGCCATCTTTGATATGAGCTTCGATTTCCGGGCTCATGTCGAAGGTGCCGTGGTACACGTCGCCCGGCTTCAGCCCGCG
>JAADDB010000169.1 GCA_013154135.1 Chloroflexota bacterium | reverse complement strand
GGTTTTGTGTGGGTGGTTGTCGGATGAAGCCCGCGCACAAAACTCCTTCTATGGACGGGGCGAGGACATCGGTACCCCGCCAAGGTGCGGACCCGTCCGCGGCCAAGGGGGACTTTCTCTGACCAGCTCGGCATCGAAGGGCCAACCCGCATTTGGCCCTCTTAATCGTCAATCGTTACTCATTAATCGTTAGCTGGCCCCGTCCGCCGCCAAGGAACAACCGCGTTTTGTCAGTCAATCAGCAAAATATACGGGGGAAGTTTCAAACGTGATGGATTATCTCATGTTGGGCGTTTCTCTGGGCTTGGCCGCGGGCATGAGCCCCGGCCCGCTGCTGACATACACAATTGTCGCCACATTGCGAGGGGGTGGAAAGGCCGGGGTGGCCGTGGGCATGGCCCCCCTGTTGACGGACATCCCCATCATCCTCCTTTCCCTCTGGATATTGCACCAAGTTCCGGAACAGGTGGTACATCTGTTGGGCATTGCCGGCGGCTTGTTCGTCATATACCTGGGCTGGGAAACGGCCCGGAGCGCACAAAAGGCCCCGGCCCTCGCCCTGGACACGGAGGTAGATGTGTCCCAGGCCTTGGGCCGCGGGATCTTAGTGAACTTCTTGAACCCCAATCCCTACATCTTCTGGGCCACGGTAGGAGGGCCCATCCTGGTCCGGGCGTACCGGGAGACGCCCGTCTACGCGGCGGCCTTTTTGGTCGCGTTCTACACTTTGCTGGTGGGCGCGCATGTGGCCATCGCGCTCTTCGTCCACCGTCAGCGGGATGCCCTCCAGGGCGGATGGTATCGCCGGGCGCTGTTCTTGCTGGCTGTGCTGCTCATCACCGTGGGCATCCGTCTCATTGTGGAGAACGGAACGGCCATCGGATGGTAGGGGCAGTGGCGATGGTATCCAACACCGCATCACAGGGAGGTCATTATGATACGACGCCAACCGATCTACGTGTTACTCCTGGCATTGCCTTTGGCCGCGGTGGGGGAATGGTTCCACTGGAACCATGTGACCTTGTTCCTCCTGTCCATTCTGGGCATTATCCCCCTGGCTAAGTTGCTGGGGGACGCGACAGAAGCCCTCGCCGCGCACACAGGTCCCCGCATCAGCGGATTGCTCAACGCGACGCTGGGCAACGCGGCCGAGCTGATCATCACAATTATGGCCCTGCGTGCGGGCTTGGTGGAGCTGGTCAAAGCGTCCATTACCGGCTCCATCATCGGCAATGTCCTCTTCGTCATGGGTGGCGCGATCCTGCTGGGCGGGCTCCGGCACGGCATCCAGCATTTTGACAGGACACGCAGTGGGCTGGCCGCCACTCAGTTGGCATTGGGCGTGATAGCCTTGGCCATCCCGACCCTCTTTGCCCACGCGATTGAACCGAATCACCACGGGGTGGAGATGCTCAGCCTGAGCGTGGCTGTGGTGATGATGGTCATTTACGTGTTGGGCCTGGTGTTCAGCCTGAGCGCGCCTCAACCGCACCCCCCGGCCGAACACGCCCATCATGGGGGCTGGTCCGTGCGCACCGCGTTGCTCTTGTTGGCCCTTTCCACGGTGGGTATCGTGTGGATGAGCGAGATTTTGGTCAAGAGTGTGGAGTACACGGTTTCCGCGCTGGGGGTCTCGGAGTTCTTCATCGGTATCATTGTTGTCCCCATTGTGGGGAATGCAGCGGAACATCTGGTTGCGGTGACGGTGGCGTTGAAGGATCAGATGGACTTGAGCCTGGAGATCACCTTGGGGTCTTCCACCCAAATTGCGCTTTTTGTAGCGCCACTTTTGGTGCTTCTGAGCGTGTTCATCGCACCGGAACCCCTGACATTGGTCTTCCACCCCTTTGAACTGGCTGCCCTGGCCGCCGCGACCGTTGTCGCGGCCCTCATTGCCCAGGACGGCAAGAGCAACTGGATGGAAGGGGCCCAGCTCCTGGGGGTCTTCCTCATCATCGCCCTGGCCTTCTATTTCGTATGAGAGAACGGCCCACGGACGCCATTCTGTTGGGGCGGATCCTGTCCAACTACGGATCCCCCTCCTCCGGACGGGAGGAGGCCCGCAGCGCGCGGAGATCCCGGCGGATGGTGGGGACGCTCACGTTTAGGGCCTGGGCCAGGGCCTGATGGGTGGCCCGCGCGCCCTGATCCGCGGCCTCCCGCAGGAGTCGCTTCAACCGATGCCGACGCAGCGCGATGGGCCCCTGATCCGCCTCCACCACCACGTCCTCTTCCCCCGCCTGCACCGTCCACGTGACCATGACCGTGCCCCGGCCATCCACGCTGGGCAGGGGAATGCGCAGGCGCTCCACCGTGGGTGGCGCGACCGCCTGCCACGCCTGCACGATGATCCGGTGGGTCAGCACCTGGTGCAGGAACGCGCGCTGGTCCTCCTCCGGCACGTGGTGGGATTGGGCCTGGAGGGCCATGTACGCGCGGCGGAGCGCGGTCGCCTGGTATTCAGGCCGCACCCGCGCGGCCGCACGCGCGACCTGATACCACCCTCGGGGCAGATACTCGTCCGCGGCTATCTGATCCAGCACAGGGATACACGCGTCCAACGCCTGCCGGGCCTGACGGTCCTCGCCCAGATGCGCCCAGGCTTCGGCCAGTCCCGCGTGGAGGAACGCGCGCATCCGGGCCGTCTGCGCGTGGTCCAACCCCAGGCGGAATACATCCCGCGCGTCCGCATAAGCACGGGCGAACAGGAGGGAGGACGCCAGCATGTACGCGGCCCCGGGAATCTGACCGTACAACCCGTGGTCTTGAAGAACCTCCAGGGCCCGGCGTCCCCACCGGATCGCCTCCTCCAGACGTCCCTGTTCCCGCGCCCAGGATCCCCACACCCGGTATATGCCTCCCTCCCCCCGCACAAAGCCGATGTCCTGGGCCATTTCCAGACCGCGTTGCAACCCCTCCTCAGCCTGGGTGAAGCGCGCGCGAACGATATCGACCGCGGCCAGCATCAATTGCGCCAATATCCATGTCTTCCAGTTTCGACTTTCCTCCGCGAGGGCAAAGGCCTCCTGGGCTTGGGCATACGCGTCGGCCCACCTTCCGGCCTGGCCGAACGTCACTCCCAGGTTCAGGATGGAGACCGCGATGTTGTGGATGTCATCCAACGAGCGGGCCACGGCCAACGCCTGCCGAAACGCGCGCTCCGCCTTCTCGTGATCCCGATCCTCCAGCGCGAGCAGGCCCAGCCCGTTGAGGGCCATCCCCTCCACGTGTTTATCCCGGACCTCCCGGGCCTGCTGGATGCTGAGGGTGTACAGGCGGGACGCCTCATCAATGCGCCCCAGGTGGGCGTTGACCCAGGCCCGGCGCACCAACAAGCGAGCAGACCGGGCCGGGTCCGCGTCGGCATCCAAGGACATGGCCTCCTCCAGATACCGGGCCGCCTGGCGCATGTCCCCCGCGTAGGCCACCACATCGGCCAGAGAAGCCAGGGCCTCGGCTTGCCCGACAGGATCCCCCAGGGACGCATACAACCGGTGGGCCTTGGCGAGAAATCGCCGGGCCGATGTGTACTTCCCCATGCGGATGAGGAGCTTCCCCCCGGTCACGTACCCCTGGGCCAGACGCCGACGGTCCTGCAAGCAGCGGGCCCACCCGAGGATGAGCGCGAGGGTACGCCGCGCCTCCTGCATGTTCCCCTGAAGCATCAACGTCTGGACCGCGAGGTGGCCTACGTCATAGCCCAGGGGATCGGGGACCTGAAGGAGGGAGCGGGCCGCGGTCCACGCGGTGAGTACCCGATCATGCGCGAACACGTGTGCGGCCTCCTGCGCGGCCCGGTAGTACGCCTGGACCGCGGCCGCGGTGTGGCCGGCCTGTTCCCAGTGGTGGGCCACCTGCTCCCACGGTGGGTCCGAGATCTGGGCAAGGCGTTCCGCGATGTCCCGGTGCAGGTGACGCCGTCGCGACGGGGGAATGCGCTCGTACACGGCCTGTTGAATCAGCGCGTGGGAGAAGCGCCACCCATCCGCTTCCTGGCAGATAAACCCATACCGACACAGGTCCGACAGCGCGGTCGGGGGGTAGAAAGTGCTCCAGTCCGCCACAACCGACGGGGGAATCCGTTCCCCCACCACCGCGAGGACTTCCAACAGGTCCTGTAGACGCGCGTTCAAGCGCTGGAGGCGCTGCTGGATCAACGTCGTGAGGGTGGGCGGCACAGGAAGGGGAACATGGGGCGGGGTGGTGATCTCCCATCGGCCCTCGGGCGAGCGTTGCAAGATGCCCCGACGGTGGAGGTAGCGCAGCATCTCCAGCACGTGCAAGGGGATCTCCCCGATGGAATCGACCAGCCGCGGGATGAGGGGGTCGTTCACGGAGATGCCCAGGGCCGCGGCCATGAGGAGCGCGCGCTCCTCCGGGGTGAGGGGGTTCAGGCGGATGCGGTCCGGCGCGGCGATGCGATCCAGCGCCATCAACCCCTCCCACACGCGGGCGCGCGCCTGGGCTTCCAGGGGCCGATAGGTCAGGATGATGCACAACGGCAGGTGGTCCAGGTCCCCGGCCAGGTGGGAGAGCACGTCAAAGATGGTCGCGTCCGCGAGGTGGACGTCATCCAGGACGAGGAGGGTGGGCTGGGGTTGGGCCAGCGCGCGGATGATGTGGGCCAGGGCCCGGTGGATGTGCTGGGGTTCTACCTGGGAGGCCGGATCGCCCAGCCGGGGCCACACCCGAGCCGCGGCTCCGAGCAAGGGTTCGGGCAGGCGCTGCAGGTGGCGCAGGCTCTCCCGCGAGAGGATCCGATCCACCGCGCCGCGCAGGGGCGTATACACGCCCCCCTCCTCGCCGGCCTGATCACACCCGACCCGAAGCCCCCGCCAGCGCGCGCCGTCGATGATCTCCCGCAACAGCCGCGATTTACCGATGCCCGGCCGTCCTTCCACAAACACCAGGGACCCACGCCCCTGGAGCGCACGCTCCACGTGTTCCAAGAGTCGAGCCCGTTCCTCGTGCCGCCCCACAAAGGGGATGCGCGGGACCGGGCTGAAGAGGGGGGCGCGCCGTCGGGCTTGCTGCGTGCGGAGTCGTTCCTGGATGACCTCGACCAGGGTCTCCAGGTCCGGCGAGGGGCGGACGCCCAGCGCTTCCTCCAGGAGCGCGCGCAGGGTTTCGTACTGTTGGAGGGCCTCGGCCGGTCGGTCCAGGATCAGGTAGAGGTGCATGATCTCCCGGTGGCCCTCCTCCCAGAGGGGCTCTTCCCGCACGTGGGCGCGCGCGTGCTCCAGGGCTTGTTCGTAGTGCCCCCGCTGCTTGTGGGCTTGCACAAGCCGTTGGAGGACTTGGAGGTAGGTGTTGCGTAAGCGTTCCCGTGCGACCAGGACCCATTCGTCGTACACGCCGGGGAGGAATTCGCCCCGGTAGAGGGCCACCGCCTCCTCCCACGCGTCCACGTCCTGCCGGTCGGCCAGGGTCTCAAACGCGTGGACGTCGGACCAGAGCGCGGGGTGGAGGGTGATGTCGTTGTAGTTCCCCTGGATGACGGGGATGTCCAATGTGCGGCGGAGTCGCCAGAGGGCCTGGCTCAGCGCGCGCCGGGCCCGGTCTTCGGGCATGTCGGGGAAGAGGACGCCCGCGATCTGGGCCCGGGGGACCGGTTGCCCCGCGTGCAGGGCCAAATACGCGAGCACCCGCCGGGCGTGCAGGGAGGCGATTTCCCGTTCCCCGCGGCCCTCGCAGTCCACGCGGAATAGTCCCAGAAGATACACCCGGCAGGTCGGTCGGGCCGCCATCTGGGATGACTCCTTTCCTTGGTAGGGGGATGAAGTTAGGCGTTGGATTTGTGGCCCGGGCGAGCAAATGCGGGAGGGAAGCCTCGACGGCAAACCAATCTCCCCACCCCTGCTCGTCACCCATGACTTTCTCCCATCTTACCCATGATGCGCTCATCCAACAAGCCCATGTTGGATATGCACGGGCCGGGAGCGCGCGGTCGAGGTAATCCCTCCCCCGGTTGACTGAGGGAACACGGGGCCCTTGGCCACGGACGGGTCTGAACCTCCGCATCCCCGCCCCAATACCCCTCGATACCTTTGACACGTACCCCTCCCCGTGCTACAATCTCCTTGCTTGGGCGTAGGCAGTCGGTAATCGAGGAGGAGGAGGATGCCTATATCGTATTGGCCGATTTTTGTGATGTTACTGCTCTCGACCGTGATCGCGGTCGTCATGTTGCTTTTGCCCGCGTTTTTGGGACGCAAGAACCCGAATCCCACGAAGTTTGAGCCCTACGAATCCGGCCTTCGGCCCTTTGCCCTTCCCCGCAAGCGATTTCCGGTTCATTACTACATGGTCGCAATCCTCTTCATCCTGTTCGACATAGAAGTGCTCTTCCTCTATCCCTGGGCCGTGCTCCTGCGGAAGTTACGGGTGTTTGGCCTGGTGGAGATGGGGATTTTCCTGGGGATTTTGTTGATCGGCTATTTCTACGCGTGGCGCAAGGGCGCGTTGGAATGGTTGTAGGGGCTCGGCCATGGGCTGATGCCGATCATAGGGATAATTCCCGGTTTTGTGTTATCCTGAACCGTTAGAAGCCCAATGAACTGGGACAATGGTGTGTGATTGGACTTTCCAGGAATGTTTGTCTAAAGTCCAGGTGGGTGATGCGTCGGGCAATATCCTGCCCCGTGCACGGGGCAGGCGATCATACCTCGGATGATAAAGGACACGGTGATGGAAAAGGAGCTCTTTCTCGCGGCAACGGAAGCAGACATTTCAAATGAGGGGTATATTCTGACCACATTGGAGCGGGCCATTAACTGGAGTCGGAAGAACTCGGTGTGGCCCCTTCTTTTTGGTCTGGCCTGTTGCGCGATCGAGATGATCACCGCGGGGACTGCACGCCACGACATCGCGCGTTTTGGGTCAGAAGTGTTCCGCGCGTCGCCTCGCCAGGCGGATTTGATGATTGTGGCGGGGCGTGTGTCCAACAAGATGGCGCCGGTCATCAAGCGCCTGTACGATCAGATGCAGGAACCCAAGTGGGTCATCGCGATGGGCATTTGTGCGTCCGCGGGCGGGCCGTTCAACAACTACGCCATTGTCCAGGGGGTGGACAAGATCATCCCTGTGGACGTGTACGTGCCCGGCTGTCCGCCCCGGCCCGAAGCCCTCTTCTACGGGCTCTTGAAGTTGCAGGAGAAGATCCAGCGGGATCACCCCGTCCAGCGGGGGGAGATCCCGTTGCTGGGAAGACGCTAAGCACGGTGTGGTACGCATGACTTACGGAGTGTTCGACATGGGGCGAGTGGATTGGCGTGACCGGATAACTGTAGAACCGGATGTGCATCACGGGGAACCGTGTATCCGTGGAACCCGTATACCCGTGGCTGTTATCGTCGGTAGTTTGGCAGATGGCATGACGTTTTCCGAGATTCTTCGGGAATATCCGCAGTTAACCGAAGCGGATATCCGCGCCGCATTAGCATATGCTGCGGATGTGTTGCAGGAAGAAATGTTGGTCCCTCTGCCTGCCTGAGGGTAAAGAATGGAAAGGTTGAAGATCAAAGTTGATGAGGATCTCCCCCGTGCGGCTGTGGTTCTGTTGCAGGAGCACGGGTATGATGCTGTAGGGGTACATGAACAGGGGATGTCCGGGTGGAAGGATCATGTATTGTGGCGGGCCGTTCAGGAAGAGGGTCGTTTTCTGGTGACCGCGGATAAAGGGTTTGGCGATGTACGGGTATATCCACCCGGTACCCATCATGGCGTATTGTTATTGCGGCCGGGGACCCAGGGGATTCGGCCTGTTTTGGATCTTTTGCAGCGATTTCTCGCTTTGTATCGATTCGACGATGTGCGAGGATGTGTTGTCGTTGTCACCCCACGAGGGGTACGCATACGTTGTCCGTAATTTGACACTTCGATAATCGAGGATATCCGATGCCGCTCGAACAGGTTCTGGATACACCAACGGCCGTATCATACACACCCGATTACGAGGGTGAGCGCGCGGTGGTGGAAACTCTCCGCCAGCGCTTTCCCGACGCGGTGTTGGCAACCGAGGAATTCCGCGGGGATCAGGTTGTCACGGTGCGCGCGGATCGACTTTTGGATGTGGCACGATTCCTGCGGGATGACCCTGAACTCCGCTTTAACTACCTGGTGGATGTGACTTCCTATGACCGCCTGCATCTGGGGGAAACCCCTCGCTTCGCGACGGTCTATCAGCTTCACTCCATGCCCTATAACCGACGCCTGCGGTTGTTGGTCCCCGTGCCCAACGACACCAACCCGGTCGTCCCTTCGGTGGTGGAGCTGTGGCCCGGAGCGAATTGGATGGAGCGGGAGATCTACGATTTGATGGGGATCCGCTTCCAAGGGCACCCGGACTTGCGCCGGATCCTCTTGCCCCACAACTGGGATGGACATCCCCTGCGCAAGGATTACCCCCTGGGCAGCGAACCCGTTCCCTTCAGCGTGAACTGGTCCGAGCCCGAATTCCAGGACTTGGGGCGCCAGGTGCTCAAGCCCGAGCTTCCCCTGGAGAACGTGCCCCGGGGCATGGATCCGGAAAAGTACATCGTCGTCAACATGGGGCCTCAACACCCCTCCACCCACGGAGTGTTGCGCTTGATCGTGGAATTGGAGGGCGAGCGCATCAAACAGGTCGTGCCCGATCTGGGGTTCCTCCACTCGGGATTCGAGAAACAGGCGGAGAATATCCGGTACAAGGATTTCGTCTACTACACGGATCGGATGGATTACACCCAGGCGATGAACAACAACCTGGGATACGTCCTGGCCGTGGAAAAGCTCCTGGGCATTGAAGTGCCCCCACGCGCGCGGGTCATCCGCGTCATCATGTCCGAACTCCAGCGGTTGGCCGCCCACCTCCTCTGGTTGGGCACCCATTCCATGGATTTGGCCGGCTCGGGATTGGCCTTGCTCATGTACGCGTTCCGGGAGAGGGAGGAGATCCTGGACATCTTCGAGATGGTGAGCGGGGCTCGGTTGACCACGTCTTACATTCAGATCGGGGGAGTGTGGAAGGATGTGCCCCCCGCGTTCGAGCGCCGGGTGCGGGACTTCATCGCCTACATGCCGGCCCGCATTGACGATTACGAGCGCATGTTGACGCGGAATCCCATTTGGCGTCATCGCACCATTGGTGTGGGGAAGATCACCGCGGAACAGGCCATTGCCATGAGCGTGACCGGCCCGGTGCTGCGCTCCACCGGGGTGCCATATGACCTGCGCCGTGTGCGCCCCTATTGTGGGTACGAGGAGTACGACTTCGATGTGATCACCGCGACGGATGGGGACGCCTATGCCCGGTACATGGTGCGCATGGGCGAAATGCGCCAGAGTCTGCGGATCATCGAGCAAGCCTTGGATCGGCTTCCCGATGGGCCGTACAAGGCCGGGCCCAAAGTTTCCCCGCCCCCGAGGGAGCTCCTGGACACGAGCATGGAGGCCCTGATCCACCACTTCAAGCTCTTCACCGAGGGGATCAAGCCCCCGCGGGGCCAGGTGTATCACAGCATCGAGAACCAAAAAGGGGAATTCGGCATTTTCCTGATGAGTGATGGGAGCAACAAGCCCTATCGTACCCACGTGCGGGGGCCCTCTTTCGTCAACTTGCAGATTCTGGATCTCATGTCCCGCGACCACCTGGTCGCGGACCTCATCACGAACATCGGGTCGATCGACATCGTGTTGGGCGAGGTGGACCGGTAGAGGGCCGGTCTAAGGGCGTTTTCCCATACCATGACGCATCACGCATCACATACATAGGAGTTCTCTATGCCGCTATCAGAGGACGTCGTCCAGAAAATTCACCGCTTGATGGCTCGGTACCCCCAGCCTCGATCCGCGCTGGGCCCTGCCTTGCACCTGGTCCAGCGGGAGGTGGGGTGGATCTCCCCTGAAGTGGAAGAGGAGATCGCCGCGATCTTCCACCTGACCCCCGCGGAGGTGCACGCGTTCGTTGGGTTTTACACCATGTATTACAAGTCCCCCAAAGGGGTGTATCACCTGGAGATGTGTACCAACGTCTCCTGCAAACTGCGCGGCGCGGATGAGGTGGCCCAACGGCTGTTTCAGACGTTGGGGGTGAAGGAGTGGGGGGAGACCACACCGGATGGGTTGTTCACGGTCAATGAGACCGAGTGTTTGGGCTCCTGTGGCACCGGCCCCGTCATGATGGTCCGCAAACGGGGACAGGAGTTACCCCGGTATTATGAGAAGTTGACCCCCGAACGGGTGGAGCAGATCGTCGAGGAATTGAAGGCCCAAGTGGATGAACCGTTGCCTGTGGAACCGGATCCCATGGGGCCGGCCCACTTCGGCGGTATGGAGCCCAAAGTTCTCCTCGCGCGGGTGAACAAGCCCGATTCCCATCGCATCGACACGTACCTGGCCGACGGCGGCTACGAGGCCCTGCGCAAAGCCCTTTCCATGACGCCGGAGGAGGTGATTGAGGAGGTGAAGGCCTCGGGCCTGCGGGGCCGCGGGGGCGCGGGCTTTCCCGCGGGCGTCAAATGGTCCTTTGTGCCTAAGGACGTGTTCCCCCGCTACCTGGTCTGCAACGCGGATGAGAGCGAGCCGGGCACGTTCAAGGACCGGATGCTCATGGAGTATGATCCCCACCAGGTAATCGAGGGGATTATCATCGCCTCCTACGCAATCCAGGCGGAAAAGGCGTTCATCTACATCCGTGGGGAATACGGGTTCCCCTATGCCCGCTTGACCCAAGCCGTCCAGGAGGCGTACGAGAAGGGGTTCCTGGGGGAGAACATCCTCGGCTCCGGCTACAGCTTAGACATCATTGTCCACCGGGGAGCGGGCGCGTACATCTGCGGCGAGGAGACCGCTCTTCTCAACTCCCTGGAGGGACGCCGAGGCCATCCACGGCTCAAGCCTCCCTTCCCCGCGGCCGTGGGCGTCTACGGCAAACCTACCATCATCAACAACGTGGAGACTTTGTCCAACGTGCCCCACATCATCAAGCACGGGGCCCAGTGGTACCGCCAATTCGGCACGGAGAAGAGCCCAGGCTTCCGACTTTTCGGCGTGAGCGGGGAGGTGCGCAAGCCCGGGTTGTACGAGTTGCCCCACGGTGTGACGCTGCGCGAGCTCATCTACGATTACGCGGGCGGCACTCTGGATGACCGGCCCATTAAGGCCATCATCCCGGGGGGTCTTTCCATGCCCATGCTCACCGCGGACAAGTTGGACACTCCCTTGGACTTCGAATCCGTCCAAGCGGCCGGTTCCCTGTTAGGGTCGGCCGGGGTCATCGTCATCTGCGAGGGCACATCCCTCATCGACGTGATGGAGCGCACCATTGGCTTCTACCGGGAGGAGTCCTGCGGCAAGTGCACTCCCTGCCGGGAGGGGTCTGCGTGGCTGGAGAAGATCATCAAGCGGATAAAGAACGGCCAGGGGCGCAAGGAAGACCTGGATGAGATCATGCGGCTCTCTTCCTTCATCGAACAGCAGACCTTCTGTCCCTTTGGGCCCGCGTCCGTGTGGGGCATCCGCAGCGCGATCACCCATTTCCGCGAGGAATTGGAAGCCTATATTGAGCAGACCAATCCGTCGGGAGAAGTGCCGCCGGTGCCCGTCCGGCCCATCTACCGCCCGGATGTGGGGGAGCCGGCGAAAGAGCGGGTGTAAAGAGTTCGGACGATGGCTGAAACACTGGAGGCCATTAACATAGTAGAAATAAGACGGAAAGGGCGTCTGGCACTGAGCTCTGTCTGTTTTCTCCTGGGAGTACCCTGGCCGCCATCCGTCATAGCACGCTGACGTATCAAGCGGAGACGACATCATCCACAAAGAGTGAGCTTACTATGGGCGAACGTGTTACCATTACCATCGATGGCAAGGAATATCAGGTCCCTGCGGGCATTACGTTGACCCGCGCGGCGGAAATGGTGGGGATCGACATCCCCATCTTCTGTGACCACCCGCGCTTGGAGCCCGTTGGCGCGTGTCGCCAATGCCTGGTCGAAATCGAAACACCCCGGGGCACACGGTTGACCACCGCGTGCACAACCCCGGTGAGCGATGGCTTGGTGGTTCACTACAACTCCCCGCGGGCTAAAGCCGCGCGCGAGGCCACCCTGGAATTCATCTTGGCCCATCACCCCCTGGATTGTCCCATCTGCGACAAAGGGGGCGAGTGTCCTCTCCAGGACCAGGCGATGAAGCACGGGCCCGCGGAGAGCCACTTCATCGAGGAGAAGACCCACAAGAACAAACGCCATCCCCTCTCCGACCTCATCATGCTCGACCAGGAACGGTGCGTGGTCTGCTGGCGGTGCATCCGCTACCTGGAAGAGTGGGAATTCAAACCCCAATTGGGGCTGTACCATCGAGGCGGGGAAACGGTCATCGACACCCATCCCAACCGCCCCTTGGCCGCGAAAACGAGCGGGAACATCATCGACATCTGCCCGGTGGGCGCTTTGACCAACCGGGTGGCCCGGTTCCAATATCGCCCCTGGTCTTGGGGCCCCCCTTCCCGCACGCTGGAACCGGTGCCCACCGTCTGCGTCCACTGCTCCCTGGGCTGCAACCTGCAAGTGGATGTGCGCACCCATCGCGTACGCCGCATCAAGGCCCGGGAAAACAGCGCGGTCAACGACATGTGGATCTGCGATAAAGGACGTTTCGCCCAAGGGTTCTTCCACTCCGAAGAGCGCATCCGCCAACCTTTGGTGCGGGAGAACGGGGAATTGCGACCCGCGACCTGGGATGAGGCCCTCCAACGGGTTGTGGATGGGCTTTACCGGTGGGCCCAGGAAAACCCCGAAGCTGTCGGCGCGATGGGTTCCCCCAAGGTGGGCAACGAGGCGAACTACCTGCTCCAGAAGTTCTTCCGGCTCATGGTGGACACCAACAACATCGACCACCGGTGGGGCGGCGATGTGCTGGCCGACCCGCGAGGTCTGAGCGCGGTGGAGGCCATCCACCAGGCGGATGTGATTGTCCTCGTGGGCGTGGACCTGGCCGAGGAGATGCCCGTCTTCGCGAACTTCTACAAACGAGCCGTCCGGCGCAACAACGCCCAGGCCTTTGTCATCCACCCACGCCGCACAGAGGACGCGGATTTCGGCACGTATATCCCCGTCCTACCGGGCAGCGAAGCCCTGCTCCTGAACGCGCTCATGGCGCTGATGGTGGACCAGGAGCCCTTCGCGGCCCAGACCCGACGCCTTCCCGGCGGCCGGGACTTTGTTACCTGGGTCAAGGAGCACCGGCCCGAGGACATTTCCGCCCTGGTGGGCGTGTCTCAGGAGACTTTGGAAGCCCTGGCCCGGACTCTGGCCGAAGCGCAACGACCTCTGGTCCTCTACGGCCCGGACGTGGTCCGAGGCTTCCAGGCCGAAGCCAACAGGGCTGCTTTGGACAATTTGGAACTTCTCCTGGGGAAGGATCGGGTGGCCTACATCGCACCGGACGCGAACAGTGTGGGCGCCCGGGACATGGGCGTTTTGCCCCATCGCTTGCCCGGTCACCAGGACGTGACGGACGCGGAGGTCCGCGAGCGGTTCCGCCGGTACTGGGGCAGCGAGGTGCCCGAGGAGGCCGGGCTCACCTATCAGGGCATGTTGGAAGCCGCAGCCGACGGTCGTTTGAAGGCGCTCTTCGTCATGGGAGCCGATCCCGCGGATGAGGGGCCCTGGGCCGAGGAGGCGTTGAAAGCTCTGGATGTGCTGGTTGTGCAGGATGTGTTCATGACGCGGACGGCCCTTCTCGCGGATGTGGTCCTGCCCGCCAGTACGTACGCGGAGAGTGACGCGACCTTCACCAATGTGGAACGGCGGGTGCAACGGGCTCCGCGGGCGTTCCGCCCCGAGCGGGATTCCCGTCCGGATTGGGCCATTCTGGTCGACCTGGCCAAGCGCTGGCCTATCCGGGAGGCGGGGGAGAGCAAACGCAAAGGTCGGAAGGGAAAGCGGGCCCGGCGTTCGCCCCAGGCGCGGTGGAACTACACCCGGCCTCAGGATGTGCTGCGCGAGATCGCCCGGGTCGTCCCTCAATATGAAGGGCTCACATGGGACGCGTTGGGTGAGGGGGGACGCCAGTGGCCCACCGACCGAGTGGCCCGCCCGCGGCGCTTTGTCCAGGTGACCCCTCGCTTCCAGGCCGCGGATCCCGAATATCCCTACTACCTGGTGGCCGAACGGTTCCTCTTTGACCACACGAAGATGACCCGCACGACGGAGGAGCTGCATCACGTGTTGGAGCCGGCCGTGGTCCGGATGCATCCGGAGGACATCTATGACCTGGGGATCCAGGAAGGGAGCACGGTCGAAGTGGTTTCTCGCCACGCGAGCGTGGCCCTGCCTGTGCAAGCGGATGAGCGGGTCCAGCGAGGAACGGTGGCAATTGCCTACAGTTTGCCCGGCTCCCCGGCCGAAGCCCTCATGGGCCCCGAAGGGCCGGGGGTGATGGTGGCCGTGCGCACGACCGGTCCGGCGCCGCGGGTGGTGAACATCCTGGATTGATGGAATATGGCCCGTGAGCTCGAGGACCGTCGTGCTTGTTGGCAGAGGGGGCACGTGATTCATGCCCCTGTGGGCCGATGTTCTCTTGGCTGATCTGTCACGGGGCGAGAACGTCGGCGTTCCGTCCAGGTGCGGACCCGTCCGCCGCCGAGGTACGACCGAGTTTGGTCCGTCAATCCGTTCTCTTGGACAGGGAGACTATTCTGATTCCGAATGCCGAGGTATAACTTATGGACTGGATGGGTTTACTTGTTATCCCGGTTGTCAAAGGGGCCATCATTTTGTTGCTGCTGTTGACTGCAACAGCATATCTGACTCTGTTCGAGCGCAAGTTGCTCGGGCGCTTTCAGGTGCGTCTGGGACCGAACCGCGCGGGGCCTTATGGGCTGTTGCAGCCCTTGGCCGATGCGGTGAAGTTGTTTTTCAAGGAGGAGGTGGTTCCACACCACGTGGATAAGCCGGTCTATTTGCTGGCCCCGCTGTTGACTCTGGTTCCGGCCTTGGCCCTGTTTGCGGTGGTGCCGTTGGGGCCTAGTGTGCACCTCTTTGGCCGGGAGATCCCCTTAAGCATGGGGGATGTGAACGTCGCGGTGTTGTACATCCTGGCCATCGGGTCTGTGGGCACGTATGGGGTCATGTTGGCCGGCTGGGCGAGCAACAACAACTACTCTCTGCTGGGGGCCATGCGCACCAGCGCGCAGATGATTTCCTATGAGCTGCCCATGGGGCTCTTTGTGGTCAGCCTGATCCTCCTTTCGGGTACCATGAGTGTCACCCAGATTGTGGAACAGGGACGACCTTGGTGGGCGTGGTTGTGGCTCTGGCTGGGATTCCCCTTCTTTTTCATCACGGTCCTGGCGGAGACGAACCGTTCGCCCTTTGACTTCCCCGAGACGGAGAACGAGCTCATTGCCGGGTATCAGATCGAGTACGGGGGCTTCAAGTTCGCTATTTTCTACGTGTCCGAGTACTTGCACATGATCACGACCGGGGGTGTTGTGGCCACCCTGTTCTTTGGTGGGTGGAAGGGGCCTTTTGTGGACCGCTTTCCCCTGTTGGGGGTGGTATACTTGGCATTGAAGATATTGGCGATTCTTTTCCTGTTCATCTGGGTGCGGGCAAGTGTGCCCCGTGTCCGGTATGATCAGTTGATGCGTTTTGGCTGGAAGGTTCTGTTACCTCTTTCGTTGCTCTATTTGGGCATTACGGCCCTTTTGGTCGTGTTCCTGTTGTGAACACCCGCTGATTCTTGAGCGCAAGGATAAGGGAGTGGGATTATGGCGATTAAGGAGCTTGTTGAAGGGGGTGTCGCGATTACCCAAGCCATGGGGGTCACGTTCAAACACCTCCTGCAAAAGCCGATAACCGTTCAATCTCCGGATTGGGAGCCTATTGCCGTATACCCTCGTTTTCGAGGACGACATGAGTTGCGCCGATATGAGAACGGTTTGGAGCGATGTATCGGCTGTCAACTGTGCGAGGCTTCTTGTCCCACCGGGGCTATTTATGTGGAAGCTGCGGAGAACGATCCGGAGAATCCTGTTTCGCCGGGGGAACGGTACGCGAAGGTGTACGAGATCAACTTGCTCAGGTGCATCTTTTGCGGCGCCTGTCAGGATGCTTGTCCCACAGAGGCGATTGTGTTGGGGCATAATTACACCCTGGCGAATTACGATCGCCGGGATTTCCTCCTGACAAAGGAGGAGTTGTTGAATCCACCGGAACCGAATGTGATTATCCGAGCGGAGGAATAGTCCATGGAGTGGCTATTTTTTGCCCTATTTGCTCTTGTGGCTCTTGTTGGGAGCGCGGGGGTGGTGTTGAGCCGGAACGCGGTGCACAGCGCGTTGTTTTTGCTGTTGAATTTTGTGGCGATTGCTCTGCTGTACATCCTGTTGGGGGCCCAATTCCTGGCAATGGCCCAGATCATGGTGTATGCGGGCGCGGTGGTTGTGCTCTTCATCTTTGTGGTCATGCTCATTGGCAATGATACGATCGATGACTTTGTGGCCCGAGAGCGCCCTGTTTTGCGCGTGATCGCGGGGATTTTGGTAGCGGTGTTTGCCGCCGCGTTGGTGTACGTCTCCTTTTGGGCTCCGAACGGACGCCCCAATGGGGCTCCCACGTTCGGGGCTGTGGAGTCGGTGGGAGAATTGTTGTTCACCCGGTATCTTTTGCCCTTTGAGTTGGCTTCTGTGATTCTGCTGGCAGCCATGATAGGTGCTATTATTTTGGCAGCACGGACGAAACCCCCGGTGGGAAGGCCGGAGGATTAGGTGGCAGGTGTCGGACATGGGTTGTTCGTGATTCCACTCCAGCTGAGGTAGGACCTATGGTACCAACGGTATATTACCTGATTCTGGCAGCCATCATTTTCAGCGTTGGCGCGTTGGGGGTGTTGGTTCGCCGCAATGCCCTCATCATTTTCATGTGCATTGAAATGATGATGAACGCGGTGAACTTGACGTTTGTTGCGTTGGCCCGCCAGTTCGGGACTTTGGACGGACAGATTTTTGTCTTCCTGGTGATGGCCATTGCCGCGGCCGAAGTGGCCATCGGTCTGGGCATTGTGGTGGGCCTGGTGCGCCATCGGGACACCACGAACGTGGATCGGATTAACCTGCTGCGGTGGTAAGGGAGCGGGAACGGCAAGGGTGACCATCAGGCATGGAAGAGGGACAAAGGTTGTGGAGGCTCTTGCACAAGGCGGTCATTGCATCATGGCACTGAACGCGGCCTT
>JAADDB010000243.1 GCA_013154135.1 Chloroflexota bacterium | reverse complement strand
GGGTTGTGGAGCCCCAGCGCGGTGAGCCGTTGGGCAATGAGATCCCGCTTCGCGTCGCTGTCCAGGACCAACTCCTCCGGCGAGAGGGTGCCGTCCTTGTCCGCGTCGAAGAGGGCTACCACCTCCGCCGCGTACGTGTCCCCGTCGAACCACGCCTTCTCCAGATCCACCAGCCGGACCGGGCGGGTGTTGCCGTTGGCGTCGTCGTACACCCAGAACCAGGTGGTGATGAGGTTGTAGGGCGCGACCCATTCACCCCCACTTTTGCCCGTGTGCCGCTGACTGCGGTCCGTCGCGCCGATGAGGATCTTGAACCAGTTGCCCGTGGTCAACTCGGGCATGCCCGTGCGGTTGTGGCGCAGCAAGGTGACGGGTTCGTATCCGGTGACCAGGTTGCGCACGGTGGGCGGTACGTCATCCCCCGGCATAGGCGCAGGCCCGTCCAAACCCCGGTAGACTTTGCGAGGACCGCGGTCGGGCAGGAGGACGGTCCAGTCGTACGCCTCGATGGCCGGCGCGTAGAGTTTGGGAATGTGACACGTCTCGCACGCGACCACACTCAAGTGGCGGTTCGCGTACGGGAGCACCCCTGTGTGGATCCGTTTGGCATCGTGGCAATCCTCACAGCGGCGCATGGTCCCCTTGGTTTCCGGGTCAATGGGATGCTGCGCGGTCTCCCCCCGCGCGAAATCGTGGACCGGGGTCTTGAGGTATTCTCCCAAGTCCAGACGTCGCGGGTCATAGACCAGGGTGAAGGGCCGAAGATCCCGCTTTTCCTGCGCCTGCGCCGGGTTGTTCAGCGCGTAATGGCACTCCACGCACTTGACCCCCCGGTCCATGTGCACATCCCAAGGTCGGTTCAGGTCCTCTTTGTCCAAGATGTTCATGCCCGACTCGGATATGCGCTCCCCGGAGAAGACTTGGCCGACCGTCGCGTTCTTGGGGGACAGATCTTCCACTACCACCGGCGTTTGTGGATCCGTGTGCACCGGCCCGTGACAAAGGGCGCAATTTTCGTCCCCCGGATCGCGGAGGGTCACATACTCCTTCTTCACCTTGCCCGACGCGTCAAACGCGTCGGGATTCCAGGCCCAGCCATCGTCCGTGCGCCGGACCAAGGGGGTTCCTTCCAAGGTGGCCGTGGCAGCCCAGGCGAATTGTCCCCGGGTCAGTGCGGCCACGCGCGCCTGGTTGTTGGGGTTCGGGATGTGGCAGAGGAAGCAGTTCAGCTCCACCGTGCCCGACTTCCGCCAGTCCCAGGCCTGGACATCCCCCGTCTCCGGGTCCAGGAGCGCGGTCTCCGGATGGGTGGGGTCAGGGGCCAGGTCGGTGAGAGGTCGACCATCCCGGGAGATCTCCCCCGGGCCCCCACCCGCGTGGAACTTCCCCCACGTCATGAGCCATCCGGGCGTCCCCAGGTCCAAGCGCTCATCCCCCGGTTGGGAGAGGTAGCGGTAGAAGAGGGGATCCCAACGGCCAAAGGGCCCGTTGGACACGTCCCACGGTTCCCCGGACGCGGGCGTGCGGCCCTGGATGATGTCGGAAAGGCCCATGTCCGCGTGATAACTGTGCCGCGCGATGAACTCCGTGTCGTGGCACTGACCGCACGTTTTCATGGTGGACATGGGTTTGCCACTTTGGAGCACGTTCTTCCCCTCCTTGTCCAGGATGGGGAATGTAGGGTGGATGGGGGAGCCGGTGACAGGAGGGGGCTGGCGTTTGGCCAGGTGGGGCACCTCCGGCACCTCCCCCGTTTGGGCGGATACGTGGGTTGCTCCCCAGGCCAGCGCACCGATGAGGAACACGGCCAGGGCAACCAAGAGTAGACGGTATGGGTAGCGTTGCAAAGTGGTCATGGCCTATTTCTCTCCACTCGGGATCAGGTTGAGTTGGAAACGGCCACCCCATTCCTTGGGGTCACCCGGGTAGCCGAGGGCTTTCCAATCCAGACGTCCCTGCGGACTGTGGCAGTCGTCGCACTGGAGCGCGTGGTCCGCAGGTTGGACCATGTGGGTGGTAGGCCAGAACATCCAGGTGGTGGCCCACCCGAACTCGCCGCTGTACTTCAGGCCGGTGATGGGCTCGGCCAGGCGGAAGGCCTTATCCCAGTCAAAATCGTGCCAGAACCCCCCAGGCCCGGAGGTGATGGGGGCCAGGAGGTATCGGTATTCCTTGTCATAGGGCTGGATGGCCACGTGCACCTTGAAGGGGAATATCTTGGCCTTCGGGTCGGCAATGTCCCCGGCCGGTTCGTTGATCATGGTGACCTTGTCCGGGTCAATGGTATCGCCCAGCAAATAGCGGTACTTGTTGTTGCCGTTGAACCACCGATACACAGGGGTCACGTGGCGCTTGTAGATGAATTCCCCTTTGATCTTCAGGTACGTGTAATGGTCATCCGGCCGGTCCTGACCGGCTTTGGACCAGTCCCAAAAGACCTTGGTGGGGTCCTTGGGCGCCATTTCGGGGATGTGACACGTCTGGCAGGCCACGCTGTCCGTGTGGAAGTTCAGACGGTCATCCTCGTGGGGTTTGGCGCTGTGACAGTCGGTGCAGTGGGCCTGCTCTTCCGGTGGGATGGTGTAATTGTCCGGCAGCAGTCGGCCCCGGATCTGGTGGTGTTCGGTGCGGTGGCAGTCGGTGCACTGGAAGTCCAATCGGCCCATGTGGACATCCTGCTCCTCCGGGGGGTAGAGGAGGCTGTTGGCCAGATCGCCGTGCTTCACGTTGTTGCCACCGCCACCGTTGAAGTGGCACTTGCCGCAATTTTCTCGCTTCGGGTTGCGTACACTCTTAGCCGCGGCCAACAGGTCGATCCCCTTTGCGGGGAGACCGGAGAACCCTTTCGCGTAGAGATTCATATCCGCGTGGCAGATGAGGCAGTCCACGTTATAGGGGTTGTTGAAGTCGAAGGGCTTGTCCTCGCTCCACCCGTAGCCGATGTGACAGGTGGTACAGGTGTGCTGGTTGCCCATGATGCTGATGCAGAAGTTGTTGATCTGGTTTTTCTTGCCGATGGTGACGGGTTCATCCCGCCAGGGCACGCGAACGGGTTTCCCCTCCCACGTCCAGTGGGTGGTGCTCATGATCTCCTTGGCCGCGTTGGGGTGACAGCGGAGACATTCCTTTGTCACGTCCTGCGGGGTTTCCAGGGGGCCCTGGATCAGGTTGTGGTGGTCCAGGGGAACGGGATGACGTTGGAGGTAGCGTTTTGGGTCATCTGGGGGTCGTTCCCTGGGCAGACTGTACGCCAGGGGGACCAAAACAACGAAGAGGAGCAGGAGCGCTCCCCATACCCAGAGATATCGTTTGCTCACGATGGGCCTCCTTGCAGCGCGAACTTTTTGCGAGTTGGGTGGCGTCATTCCCCCCGCGCGGGCAGGGCATGCCCGATTTTGGGCTTGCCTACCCAAGGGAGAGGGTGTGCCACCATTCCAGATTATAGAAGGAGGCCTTATTGGGAGATATGATTTGGAACAGGTTTGCTTATAAGGATGTGTGATATGGGTTTATAGGGCTGAGGTTATTAGGTGGCTGGGCATGGAGTAACGAGTAACGATTGACGATTAAGGCGGGCGCACGGTCGTGTGCCCTTATCGTTTGTGAGTGGAGATGTGTGGTCATGTGCGAACGCCCGGGTCTGAACCCCCGGGCTTAGTTGCGGCCCAATGAATGGGCCCGCTGAACGGGAAGCGCCCTTTCGGCGCGCGGGGTGGGCACCCGGCCGGCGTATTCCTGCCCCAATCAAATACTACCTTACAAAACTGTTCTCTCCGAGGAGATATTACCCCGAATTTTGGACAAACAACTCCGGCGAGTAAACAAGGTTCAGCTACGCCTTGGCGGCGGACGGGTCCGCACCTTGGCGGGGTGCCGGCGTTCTCGCCCCGTGCATAAAGAGAGTTTTGTGTGGTTTGCGGGCGGGCG
>JAADDB010000176.1 GCA_013154135.1 Chloroflexota bacterium | reverse complement strand
CCCACCACGCACACAAAACGGTTTTCTCCGGGAAAGAAACCTCCAAAATCTTTTCCCCAACGAGATCGGTTCTGTTAAATCTAATCGGCGGACAAAACCCGGTAGTACCTCGGCGGCGAACAGGTCCGCACCTCCGCGGGACGCCGACGTTGCATTTTACATCACTCACGTAGCAGGCGTATGAACTCTTCTACTGTAAGGTCGGCATCTGCAAGGATGCTTTTCACCACCTTCGGATGCAATATTCTTTTCCTGTGATAAGGAACCGTTACACGTCTTCCTGCAGCGTTCTTGTAAATTTTGTGACTACCACTCTGGCGAACAAGGTAAAATCCCATTCGCTCAAGCACACGGATCATGTCTTCAGCCGTGACGCGTGGTAGTTTAGGACTCATGCTGCTATCTCCAATTCCATCATGGTCAAACTTACAGTATCAACTTCTGGGATAGGCTCATTGCTGGCCAAGCGGTCTGCGATGTGAAGTTGGATTGCGTCACGGATGTTAGCCAGGGCTTCCTCATAGGTGTCACCCTGGGTATAGCAGCCCTGAAGCGTCGGACAGTAGGCAAAGTAGCCGTGTTTGTCTTTCTCAATCACCACAGGAAAGATGTACTTGGTCATGAATTCCCTCCGCCTGCACGGTTGTGCGCTCCCCACATCTTCCCACTCAAATAGGCACCGCGTCCGCCTCGATCTGGCGGCGTAACTCGTCCTTTTCCTTTCGCGGGAACACCGTACGGTATGCCAAACGCACGTTGCGCCCGAAGTTCAACCAAAAATCACGACGCCGCACTGCCCGCCAGATGTACTTGGGTCTCCAGTAGAACTGACGATACGCTTTGCGGAACATCTCCTCCATCAGCTCCGCGGTCAAATCCCCCATCTCAAACCGGGCCCGGTTGTCGAAGAACACATAATCCTCCCAGTTCTTCACCAACAAACGACCTTGACGCTTGATGATCTCGTACACAATCGTTCCCGGATAGGGGGTCATCATGCTGAAATTGGCGATCAGCGGGTCCAACTCAATGGCGAAATCAATGGTCTTCTGCATGGTCTCCCGGGTATCCCCGGGCAGGCCAATGATGAAGAAACCGATGGTCTCCAGCCCCACCTCCTTCGCGTTCTTGAACGCCTCGCGGATGGTATCGTGGTCGATGCGCTTGTCAATGGTGAGCAGGAGTTCGGGATCACCCGTCTCCACCCCAAAGGCCGTGCGCTTGAGCCCCGCTTGCTTGAGTTTGAACAAAAGCTCTCGCGTGGCCAGGTTCGCGCGGATGCCGTTGACAAAAATCCACGGGACGTGGTTGAGCCGGTTTTCGATGATCAAATCCGCCAGCCTCATCAGGCGGTCCACCCGGATGTTCGCGGAGTCGTCCAAGACCCCGATCTCCTCCGCGCCCAAATCCACCACCAGGTGCCGCCATTCCTCCAACACATTCTCCGGCGAGCGAGCGCGCCAACGGATGGGCATGATGGATTGGGAGCAGAACGTACAACGATAAGGGCATCCCCGGCTGGTGAGGATGGAGAAGGACCGGGAGCCATCCACCTTATCCATGGCCGGCTGTAGGTTCGTGTACTTCTCCATCTTGAACAGGTGATACGCGGGCCAGGGCAGACTGTCCAGATCCCGGATGGCCGGCCGGTCGGGATTGGTGTGGATGACGCCGTCGCTGGTCTTATACGTGATGCCCTGCACCCGATCCCAAATCCCCTTGGCCGGATCCATCAGAGCTTGGGTGCTGAATTCCGGTTGGTCCTTGAGGAAATCCTCCACCTTCTGGCAGATCTCGAGCCAGGTGGCCTCCCCTTCCCCTCGGACCACCATGTCCACGTAGGGCTTTTCCGCGGATTCTTCAGGGAGAACACTGACGTGGGGGCCGCCCAGGACAATGGGCACATCGTGCACGGCCTTGATGCGCTTGGCCGTGCGCCAGGCCTGCATGACCTGCGGCGTGTTCGCGGTGATGCCCACCACATGTGGGCGGAACTCCCGCACAAAATCCTCAACCGGTTGATCTTCCACATCCGCGTCGAAAATGCGCACATCGTAACCGGCCTCTTCCGAGACCGCACCCAAATAAGCCAACCCCAGATGGGGTGTTGTCCTCGTATCAATGGGCAAGCGAAACTTAGGATTGATGAGAAGTACTCGCATAATTGTCCTTACCCTCTCTCACACTGGACTTTGCACACCGTCAGATTCGTCTTCTGCGGACTCTGACCGCATGTCAAGATCATAAAACGCGATTTGGCCGTCCATCAAACTCTCCCCTATTATATGCAGGGACAGGAGGAGGGCAAATTTTTATCATTATGCTCATAAAAATACGGGGCCTGATGGACTGACAAAATCCGGTAGTACCCTGCCTCGGGCAGGGCCGCGCATCAGGGCCGCGTGTTCAAAGTCCCAAAATACCCGGAGGTGCTCATGACCTACCGCCGTCCAGACGGCCGCCGACCGGATGAGCTCCGACCGGTGACCATTGAAACGGGTGTTGTCATGCATGCGGAGGGCTCCGCGCTCATCCGCATGGGAAACACGGTGGTGCTCTGCAATGCCACCGTACAGGAAGATGTGCCCCACTGGCTCCGGGGCCAGGGCCGAGGCTGGGTCACCGCGGAGTACGCCCTGCTCCCCCGCAGCACCCAGACCCGGACGCCCCGGGAACGCAGCGGGGCTCGAGGGCGCACGCAGGAGATCCAACGGCTCATCGGGCGGGCACTGCGCGCGTCCGTGGATCTGGAGGCCCTCGGCGAACGGCAGATCATCATCGACGCGGATGTCATCCAAGCCGACGGGGGCACGCGCACGGCCGCGATTACCGGCGGGTATGTGGCCTTGGTCCTTGCCCTGCGCAAACTGGTGGAAGCCGGGGAAGTGTCCGCCCGGGTATTCCGCCCGGCCGTCGCCGCGGTCAGCGTGGGAGTGGTGGAAGGCACCCCCTTGTTGGACCTCTCCTACGAGGAGGATGTGCGCGCGGATGTGGATATGAACGTGGTCATGAACGCGGTGGGCGAGTTCGTGGAGATCCAAGGGACCGCGGAGGGGATGACGTTCTCCCGCGCCACCCTGGACACCTTGTTGGACTTGGCGTGGAAGGGAATTCAAGAGCTGTTGCGGATTCAACAGGAAGCGATCCGCCGCACCCAGCCCGGAGGCTAAGGGGCACATCCTCTTCCTGGGCTAAGAAAGCGTGGAGGGCAGACGGACTTCCCCTGCCCTCACACAAACCCGTTCTTCCGGAGAGCGAGCAACAAAACCATCCGTCAGCATCCCATTCAAGGAGGCACACAATGGCTCTACCCACACGAGATGAAGCCTGGGCATTGGTGCAAGAGTGGATTCAGTCCCCCAACTTGCGCAAACACGCGCTGGCCGTGGAAGCTGCCATGCGCGCGTACGCGCGCAAATTCGGGGAAGATGAGGAACTGTGGGGCATCACCGGGCTCGTTCACGACCTGGATTACGAGCGGTTCCCCGACATGAGCGACGAGGAGAACGGGCACCCGCGCACGGAACTGCGCCTGTTCCGGGAATGGGGGTGGCCGGAGGAGCTCATCGACGCGGTGGCCGGACACGCGCCTCACATGAACGTTCCCCGCACCACACGGCTGGCCAAGGCCCTGTTCGCGGTGGACGAACTCACCGGGCTCATCATCGCGGTGGCCCTGGTCCGCCCCAGCAAGGACATCCGAGACGTGAAGGTGAAGAGTGTCAAGAAGAAGTGGAAGGACAAGTCCTTTGCCGCGGGCGTCAACCGGGCGGACATCGAATTGGGCGCCCAGGAGTTGGGCGTCGACCTGTGGGAGCATGTGGGCATTGTGCTTGAGGCTATGAAGGGCATCGCGGAAGAGTTAGGCCTGGCGGGAAAAAGTGGGGAGTAAGGGGGATCCCCGTGGGTGGCGGAGGGACTTCGCCCGCCACCCACGGA
>JAADDB010000137.1 GCA_013154135.1 Chloroflexota bacterium | reverse complement strand
TATTATACTGATGCCGTTGGAGTTGGCAAAAGAGAGAAGGGGAGTAAGGAGTAACGATTGACGATTAACGATTAAGGGGGTTGGGTGAGGGGCGAGGTCGGCCGGGATGGGCGAAGAGCCTAACGCATAACGAGTAACGATTAACGATTGACGATTGACGATTAAGGGGTCGGCCCCGGGTCGGAATCGGCCGGAAGGAGTAAGGATCAGGACGAGTAAAAGGCGCGGGAGCGTCCATCTCGGCTCGTTTGTGGCGATACTCGGCCCATATAGAGGGCTTACTTAAATTCAGCCCGGGGGTTCAGCCCCGCGCAATGGGGCATGACCATTTTGAGTCGATTTTCCCCTGGCCCACTGTTTTTGGTGGGTGGCCGGCGGGCTTCGCCCGGCCCGCACCCACCAATTAATCGTCAATCGTTACTCCTTAATCGTTACTCCTTCTAATCTCTCCCTATTCCGGCACAAGGAGCAATACATCACCGATGGTTGAAGATATCCTGCAAGAGCTGAACGAAGCACAACGAGAGGCGGTCACCGCGCCCTTGGGGCCGGTCCTCGTCCTTGCCGGCCCCGGATCCGGCAAGACACGGGTGCTCACACACCGCATCGCCTACCTGATCCGAGGACACCACGTGCCCCCTTACCGCATCCTGGCCGTGACCTTCACCAACAAAGCCGCGCGGGAAATGCGTGACCGCATCAAAACGCTCCTCGGAGAGGACCTGCGGGGACTCACCGTGGGCACATTCCACAGCGTGTGCGCCCGCATCCTCCGGGAAGACGGAGAACGGGTGGGCCTCCACCGGGGGTTCGTCATCTACGATACCACCGACCAGAGGAACATCATCCGCACCGCGCTACGCCAGCTGAACCTGGACGACAAACTCTACCCCCCACAACGGGTCCACGCGGCCATCTCCCGCGCGAAGAACGAACTCCTCCCCCCCGAGGCCTTCCCCGTCCTCTCCTACCGGGACGAAATCTACCGCCGAGTGTACGAGCTCTACCAGAAAATCCTCCGGGAAAACCAAGGGGTGGACTTCGATGACCTGCTCATGCTGACGGTCCAACTCCTGCGGGAACATCCGGATGTGCGGGAGATCTACCAACGTCGCTGGCCCCACATCCTGGTGGATGAGTTCCAGGATACGAACATGGCCCAGTACACCATCGTCCGCCTGTTGGCCGGCCCCGAACCCAGCCTCTTTGTGGTGGGCGATGAGGACCAGTCTATCTACGGCTTCCGAGGAGCTGACTACCGCAATGTGCTCCGCTTCCGGCGAGATTTCCCCCAAGCCAAGGTGGTGGTCCTGGAGGAAAATTACCGCTCCACCCAGACCATCCTCCAAGTGGCCAACGCGATCATCCGCCACAACGTGAACCGAACGCCCAAAGTCCTCCGCACCCGCCGGAAAGGGGGGGCCAAGGTCGTGGTCTTCGAGGCGTATAACGAGGTGGAAGAGGCCCAATTCGTGGTGGATGAGATCGCGTCCCTCACCGCACAAGGGGAATTCACCCCCGGGGATTTCGCGATCATGTACCGGACGAATGCCCAATCCCGCGCGCTGGAGGAGGCCTTCATCGCCCGGAACATGCCCTATCGTCTCATCGGGGCCACCCGGTTCTACGAACGTCGGGAGATCAAGGACACCCTCGCGTACCTGCGCATTGTCCACAACCCGGACGACGCGCTGTCCTTGAACCGGATCATCAACGTGCCCCCCCGACGCATCGGTCAGCGCACGGTGCGCGCGCTCTTTGCCGCGGCCCAAGAGCAAGGGGTGAGCCCTTACCGCGTCCTCCACCGCCTCGCGCAGGGGGAGCCCGTCCCGGGCATCGGCAGCGCGGGCAAACGGGCCCTCCTCTCCTTCCTGGATTTGTGGGAGGGATGGCTGGACGCCCGGGAGGAGATGGGCGTGGGTTCCCTGCTGGAGCTGATCCTGGAGGATGTGCATTACCTGGCATATCTGGACGACGGCACGGAGCAGGGACGTTCGCGAGTGGAAAATGTGAGAGAACTCATCGCGGTGGCCCGGACGTATGAAGATATACCCGATGGGTTGACTCAGTTCCTGGAGGAAGTGGCCCTTGTGTCGGATGTGGATGAGTTGCCGGAGGAGCAGGGGGTGCCCGTGCTGATGACGTTGCACATGGCCAAGGGGTTGGAATTCCCCGTGGTGTTCATCACAGGCCTGGAGGAGGGTTTGCTCCCCCACAGTCGCTCTCTGGAGGACCCGGAAGGCTTGGAGGAGGAACGACGTCTCTTCTACGTGGGCATCACCCGGGCCAAGGAGCGACTCTACTTGCTCCACGCGTTCCGGCGCACACGCTACGGCCGGGATGATGTGAGTGTGCCTTCCCGGTTTTTGCAGGATATCCCCCCCGACCTGATCATCGGCCATGAGAGTTTCCGGGAAGTGGGTCGGCCCGGCCCGACGCCAACCCTCGGCGGACCTCCCGGGCCTGTGTACCGGCTCGGGGACCGGGTGTACCACAAGATGTTCGGGGAAGGGATTGTGGTGGATGTTCGCACCAGCGGCGAGGACCAGGAGCTAACAGTGGCGTTCGAGGAAGTGGGAGAGAAACGGTTGTTGGCCAGCTTGGCCCCTTTGCAAAAACTCTAAGAGGAGGGAGACGATGCAATACCGACGATTGGGACGTGCCGGCATGAAGGTGAGCGCCATTTCCCTGGGAGCATGGTTGACGTACGGGGAGAGTGTGGAGTTCGAAACCGCGGCCCGTTGTATCCACACGGCCATTGAGCACGGGATCAACTTCATCGATACCGCGGACGTGTACGCGAAGGGCCGAGCGGAAGAGGTGGTGGGCAAGGTTATCAAGGATTACCGCCGCAGTGATCTGGTCATCAGCAGCAAGGTCTTCGGCCCCATGAGTGACAACGTGAACGACCGAGGGCTCAGCCGAAAACACATCATGGAGTCGGTGCACAAGTCCTTGAAACGCCTGGGCACGGACTACCTGGACATTTACTTCTGCCACCGGTATGACCCGGAAACCCCGGTGGAGGAGGTGGCCCGGGCCATGGATGATCTCATCCACCAGGGGAAGGTGTTGTACTGGGGCACAAGTGTGTGGTCCGCGGCCCAGTTGGAGAACGCGGTGGGCATTGCCCGCCAATTCAACCTGTACTTGCCCCAGGCGGAACAGCCCCGCTACAACATGTTGGACCGCCACATCGAGGAGGAGGTGATGCCGGTGGCTGCGAAGTACGGCATCGGCCTGACGGTGTACAGCCCGCTGGCCCAGGGCATTCTCACGGGCAAGTACAACCAGGGCATCCCGGAGGACAGTCGGGCTGCGAAGTACACGTGGGTGAAGGAGCAGTTGACGCCGGAGGTGCTGGAGAAGGTGCGTCAGCTGACGGCCCTGGCCCAGGAATTGGGGCTTACCATGTCCCAACTGGCCTTGGCCTGGGTCCTCCGCCGACCGGAGGTGAGCACCGCGATCATCGGTGCCAGCCGTCCGGAACAGATTGTGGAAAACGTCAAGGCCGCGGAGGTGACGTTGAGCCAGGATGTGCTGGAGCGCATCGAGGAAATATTGGAAGGGAAGACGAAGGAGTAACGATTGACGATTAATAAGTAACGATTGACGATTAACGAGTAACGATTAAGGGGGTTGGCTGGAGGACGAGGTTGGCCGGGATGGGTGAGGTCTAATGAGTAACGATTGACGATTAACGATTAAGTGGTATCGGCTAGAGGATGAGGTTAGCTTGATTAGGCGAGGGTTGTAACGAGTAAAAGAGGCGGGATATCCATTGTGGGCCGTGTGTGGCGATGCTCGGCCTATATAGAGCCCCCGAAGGGGGCTTCCCAAATTGAGCCCGGGGGTTCAGCCCCGGGCGGACGTCGGGATAGAAATACGTCGGCCGTCAGGCCCTCACCCCCTCGCGGGTCGACGGGTAAAGGGCGTTGCCG
>JAADDB010000261.1 GCA_013154135.1 Chloroflexota bacterium | reverse complement strand
ATCCACCAAGACTTCGCTCGAACGCTCTCTTCCCGTTGAACATTATCCGTGCTGATAGCCGACAAAACGTCGTCGTACCTCGGGCCGCGCCCTATGCCTGGCCTCTGTAGGGGCGGGTCTCAGACCCGCCCCTACCTCTCGGCAGCGGACGGGCCGGGGTCTAACGAGTAATGAGTAACGATTGACGATTAAAGGGCAAAGGGCTGAGATTTGATTTTCGCCCGTCTCGTACACAAAATGGTTCTTTCCGGGAAAGGCATCAATAAACTCCCGGCCGACCTGGATTTTCAGCTCCCTTACTCGTTACTCGTTATGCATTATATCCCCCACCAATCGCGCCCTCCGACCGCTCTCGCCTTCATCGTCCACCGTCAATTGTTCCCCATTACACACCGGACAGTTCGCGACTTCGTGGATTGTCCGGAACACATGTTCATCCATCTCTTCGGGAGGACCGGGGATGAACCCGGTGGCACCACAACGGCACGCGTACCACCCCATCTGCACGTGTTCAAAGGGCACGCGCGGGGCGTTTATGTCGATGTATTCGGGCCCCAGGCCCCATCGGGCGTTGGTGACGAGCCCACGCGCACCTCGCTCTTGGAGTTTGGCCCAGTACAGGGCCACATCCGGACTGTGCCGCATGAGCAGCACACCGATGGTCACATCGGGAGGAAAGGGCAGCACCCGGGCATCGCCGACCAGGATGAACAGGTTCGCGGGCCGTTGCCGCTCCTGCAAGGCCCGAGCGACCAAGTGGGGTTGTCGTTCTATCGCGTATACCCGGCGAACCCGCTGGGCCAGCCGAAAAGCCAGGCGCAAATCCCCGGCCCCGATGTCTACCACCACATCATCTGGCGTCACTTGCTCCAGGACGAACGCGTACGTGTCCTCATCGTAAGGAGCCCATAAGGCGTCCCAACGGGTGTTCATGCGTTCCGTCGCCGCAAAATCTGGGTGATTACCAGGACCAGACCGAATATGACCCAAATGCTGGCCCCGTAAACCACGGCCATGCGGAAAGCCGCGTCGGCCATCCCTGTCTTCCAGTATACTTGGATTCCCACGAAGAAGGCCAATGCCAGACTGATGAGTGTGATGATGAACACGCCCGTCCGGGGGGGAATCCACCCGGGATGTGAGGGCGCCTCCTGAGGCGTGGGAATCTCCTGGGTTGTTGACGTTCGTCGTCGTTTTTTCCTTCTCTTGCTCATGGACTTTCCTTTTTGGGCTTTGGACAAAGGAAGGCGCTGGAAGCTAAGACCGGCCCACCTCCCAAGTGTTCACGGATTTTCTCCGCCAAGCAAGGTGACCCCACGTGCGAAGAACGCATCTCTCCCTACCGGAGTTGTGACAGCAGCCACAGGCCATAGACAATGGCCCCAATGCCCCCAATGGCCACGCCCAGGTTGATCTTTTTCTCCGCCTCGGGCGAAGGGCCCAAGTCAAAGAGGACAGAACGCACACCCAGCATCGCGTGAAACGTCACTATGATAAGGAAAAGGGCTTCCCACGTCCAAATAACAGGATGTGACAAGTAGGCAATCACCTGGTCATACGTGCGTATTCCCCCCTCCGCGATGAAATGATTGGCGACCATGTGGACCCCCAGGAGGAGGAGCAAGAGAATGCCGGTCGCCGCTTGTAGTAGCCAGCGAATGGTCGTTGATACACCTCGAGCCTTCCCTCTCATGAATGGCCTCCCGCGGATTTTCACACGTGCCACATGCCCCACACTCCGCCAAGCAGGAGAAGCGCGGCCAGTCCCATCAGTGCCCAGAAGAGTTCCTTATGACGCCGAACACCTATGCCCATGCTCACCAGCACGACCCGCACACCGTTCAAGCCGTGGAAGAGGATGCCAAAGAGCAAAATCCCATCCAACAGGAGGAAGAGAGGGGATTTGGCCAGGCGGACAAAAGCATCCCACGCGTTGGGTCCTCGGGTGAGCAGGCTGAGGACCATCAAGTGCAGGATCAGGTAGAGGACCAGGCCTAAGCCCGTCAACCGGTTCAACGCGAACGCGATGTAGCCCACATGACGCCCGCGCACCTGAAACCAGGCCCTCCATCCTCGCCGGAGGAACGGTCGAGAAACGGACATCTGTTGGGACATGCCTTCTCCCTCCTTTTCCCATAAGGGGCGGACCCGTCTGCCGCCCGGTGTTCGCCCATGAGGGCCGTTTGTCCGAAGTCCCATGTGTTAGGAACGCCCAATGCCCAGGGCTCGACGGGTCAGCTCGCGGCGCAGTGCCATGATGCTCCCCCCTGGATCTACGTTCGAGGGGCACACTTCGGAGCACTCCATGGCCACATGACACCGCCAACACCCTTGTTCTGAATCCACCCACGCGATGCGTGCGTCCGCGTCCTCCCCCCGGGGTTCCTGGACAACTCGCCACACCGCGGCCAAGGTAGCAGGCCCCAGATAATCCGGATCACTGGCCACCACCGGACACGCGGACACGCACAAGCCACATTCGATGCAACTCTCAAAACGCATGTGGAAGGGGACTCCTTCGGCCACCTGGGATTCGGGGAGGTATTCACTTTCCCGCACCAGCGGCAAATGGGCCTGGGTGAACGTCTGGTAGAAGGGCCCCATGTCCACGACCAGATCCGACACCAAAGGGGCATTTTGCAGGGGTTCCACCGTCACCACCGGCGTGTCCAACTCCCACACATTCGTGACACACGCCAACACTTCCCGGCCGTTGACCCGCATGCCACATGTGCCACAGGACGCGTGGTGACAGGAGTGTCGGAGCACGAGAGTGCCATCCTGATCCCTTCGGATGGCCTGAAGGGCTTCCAACACGGTGGTCCGTTCGTTGACTGTGACGGTAAACGTGTCGTAGTGGGGTGCGGGATCCCCCTGCTTGTACCGAAATACGCGGAAGCGGACGTGTTTTTCGGCCATCGTTTTCCCTTTCCGTTAGCCTGTGTAGTATGCGGTGTGGGGGAGCAGGACCACTTCCCGCGTCCGACAGGGGACATCCAAGCCCAGCTTTTTCACCACCACATTGGCCGTTGTCTCGGCCATCGCGCGTGCGGTGGTGGCCTTACCCCCGGTAATGGTGACAAATCCTTCCACACCTTCGTCCGCGTGGTCAAAACACTTGAACGTGCGGCTCAACTCACGGCCCGTGGTCGCGCCTCGACTGCCGATGAGGGGCCGTGCCGCGGACCAGGCCGCGCGCATGCGTGCGTGTTTCAGCGCGGGGATCATCTCGGCCCCTTTTTCGTACATGAGCCGGATGTGTTCCTCCGGCACGTCCAGCTTGTCCGGGTCATCCACGACCCAGGAACTGGTGCCGATGATCGAGAGTTCCCGTTGGGGCACCACAATATCGCCGTCTCCGGAGCGGTGGAGTCGGTTGATGACCATGTTGTTGTACCGACCCCAAACGGCCACGAGGACCCCGGGCGAGGGTTGGACGGGCACATCCACGTGGGCCATGCGCGCGATCTTCTCGGCCCAGGGACCGGCCGCGTTGACCACAATGTCCGCGGCAATGTCGTACTCCTTCCCCGTTGTGTGGTCCCGCACATGCACCCCGCTGACCGTGTGGCCATCCATGAGGAAGGAGAGCACCTCGGTGAAGGGTTTGATGACCGCGCCGTTGTGCTTGGCCGTGGCCAGGAACCGGAGGGGCAGCCGCATCGCGTCCATGGTGCCGTCGGGGACTTGGACCGCGAGTTTGAGATCCGGGTTGAGGTTGGGTTCCAGGCGTAACGTCTCCTCGCGGGTGAGGGTTCGGGTGGGGATGCCACAGACCGCGCATCCTTCCATGAAGTCATCGTAGTACTCCAGATCCTCTTCTGTGATGGCCACGAACAGGCCGTCGTTCAACTCAAAGGACCCGGGCGCAATGCGGCGCAGGATCATGTTCTCCTCGATGCACTCCTTGGCGGATTCCTGATCTTTGACCGCGTAGCGCGCGCCGCTGTG
>JAADDB010000099.1 GCA_013154135.1 Chloroflexota bacterium | reverse complement strand
AACCTGGCCAACGGCCTGAGCGACCGCTATGAGCGCACGGGGGACCTCGCCGACCTGGAGCAGGCCATCGCCCACTGGCAAGAGGCCGTGCACCTCACCCCAGAGGGTTCCCCTGACCTCCCCTCGCGCCTCAACAACCTGGCCAGTGGCCTGAGAGACCGCTATGCCCGCACAGGCAACCTCCAAGACCTGGAGCAGGCCATCGCCCACTGGCAAGAGGCCGTGCACCTCACCCCAGAGGGAGCCCCTGACCTCCCCTCGCGCCTCAACAACCTGGCCTTGGGCCTGAGCGACCGCTACGCCCGCACAGGCAACCTCCAAGACCTGGAAGAGGCTCGTGCCACATATCGAGAAGCCTGCACGCGAGGATTGGTCATAGCTCCGGAGAAAGCCCTAGGAGCAGCACGTAACTGGGGAAACTGGGCCCTGGAACGAGGGGCCTGGGAGGAGGCGCTTGAGGCGTATGGGTACGGTTTGCAGGCCATCCAGGCCCTGTTGGAGGCGCAGGTAGGCCGAGAGGCCAAGGCCACCTGGCTGAAAGACGCACAAGGAGTTCCCCAGCGAGCCGCGTACGCTTTGACTCGCCTGGGCCAACACTCACAGGCCGTGGAAACCCTGGAAGGGGGCATCGCCCGGCTGCTACGGGAAGCCCTGGAACAGAACCGACGTGACTTGGAGGCCCTCCGCCACACCCATCCCGACATCTACGAGACCTACGAACAGGCCCGGCAACGCCTGGACGCCCTGCAAAGCATCGCCCCGGAGGAACGTCCGCCGGACTGGCCGGACCAACGTCGCGCGGCGCAACAGGCCCTGCAAGCAGCCATCGAGCGCATCCGCACGGTGCCCGGCTTTGAGCACTTTCTCCTCCCTCTGCCCTGGGAGCGCATCGCGGCCATCGCCCAGGAGGTCCCCCTCATCTACCTCCTCACCACCCCCGCGGGCGGCCTGGCGTTGGTGGTGTACAACGGCAATGTGACCCCTATTTTCCTGGACGCTCTGACCGAACCCGCCTTCCGTGAACAGCTTTTTGGCCCCGCGAACGATCCAAAACTGGGCGGCTACCTGGGCGCGTACGATCGCTGGCGTGGCAACCCCAGGGACCAGGTCGCCACCCGCGCCTGGTTCACCGCACTGGAGAACATCACCCGCTGGATGTGGGATGCCGGTATGGGGCAGGTGGTGCATCACCTTCGCGAGCGGGATCTGGACCGAGCGGTGCTCATCCCCACGGGGCTCCTCGCCCTCTTGCCCTGGCACGCGGCCTGGACCGAGGAAGGGAACCAACGCCGCTACGCGCTGGACGACATCACCTTCACTTACGCGCCCTCTGCACAGGCCCTGGCCACGGCCCAGAAGGCAGCCCAACACACACCCACGGCTCACACACTGCTGGCCGTGGTAGATCCAGCCCGCAGCGGCGAACGCTTACGCAACGCATCCCGGGTGTTGGAGGAGATGCTCTCCCTATTCGGCCCTCACCCCACCACCTTCCCCGCATATGGCCCCGCGGCCACCCTGAACACGGTGATGACAGCCCTGCCCCACTACGACGCCCACCTCTTCTTCTGCCACGGCCTCAACAACTGGCGAAAGCCCCTGGAAAGCCGCCTGGCCCTGGCCTACGGCAAGGACCTCACCGTGCGCCACCTGCTCAACGAGGTCCCCCGGCTTAAGGCCCGCCTCACCTTCCTGGCCTCGTGCGAGACGGGCGCCATCGGCGTGAACCTGCCCGACGAGGTGGTGGGCCTGGTGTCGGGCTTCCTGCAGGCGGGCACGGCCGCGGTGATCGCGCCCCTGTGGACGGTGTACGAGGCCAGCACGGCCGAGTTCACCCGGATGTTCTTCCGGGCCTGCAAGGAACAGGGGCTGCCCCCGGCCCAGGCACTCCGCCAGACCCAACTTTACATGCGTCACAGCGACCGCTGGTCTCACCCCGTGTTCTGGGCCGGGTTCACCCTCAGCGGCGACGGGTGGACAACAGCCCACACAGTATCTGCCGAGGAGGAGACGACTATGCGCAGAGATAACGGTCACAAAAGCAGGGAAGACGTTCAAAAGGTCCTGGAGCGCACCCTGGTCGACTTGCCCGGCGACGCGGACGCGGAACCGCTGACATACCGGTGCCCGGAGCACGGTGACATCCCACCTGAAGACGTGAACTGGTATCCCGATCTTGTAGCCAAATGTCCCCATTGCGGGAAACCGCTGCAAAAGGTATACGGTGAGGAGGCGTAATCATGCTGGCCACATTTGTTGACAGGGCGCTGGCCCTCCTGGACCGTCGCTTCCTGGTGGGCTATTGGATGCCCGCGTTCCTCTTCGGGTTGCTCCTCTTCTTCACCGCAGGATGGGCCATGCCCTGGCTGGGGCTCACCGCGGAGAATTACTTCAAACTGGAAGGGCTGCGACTTTCGGGCATCACCCTGGGGCTGCTCCTCCTGGTGACGGTCATGGCCTATGTGCTGCACGCGTTCACCCGGCCCATCATCCGCGTCTACGAGGGGTACTGGCCCTGGCGATGGCTTCAGGAGAGAGGCATCCGGCACCAGACAAACCAGTGGCGTTCCCTGCGCGGCCAACGGGATCTGGCCGTGCAACAGAAGGACCGTCGCCGGTACAATCACCTCCAGGCCCGCCTGTACCGCGATTTTCCTCCCCGCGAGGATCGCATTCTCCCCACCCGTCTGGGCAATGTGATGCGCGCGGCCGAGGATTACAGCAAGACCCGCTACGGTCTGGACGGCGTCTTCTGGTGGCCCCGGCTGGAGCCCCTCCTGCCCGAATCCTTACTCACCCGCCTGGAAGCCGCGTACACGGGCCTGGTCGCGCTGCTGAACCTGACGACACTGATCATCCTCTACGCGCTGCTACTTCTGGGAAACACGGTTGCGGTGTTCGCGGGATGCCTGCGCCCCACCCTGTTCGCGTGGGCCCCCGGTTGGATCGTGGGCGCCGCGCTTTCCTTTATCCTGGCTTACCTCATCTACCGGGGGGCTATCACACAGGCCCGGGCATTTGGCGACTTGATACGTGTGGCTTACGATGAACATCGCTTCCGTATCCTGGACGCGTTGCACATGCCCTATCCCCAAACACCGGTTGAGGAACATCAGCTCTGGCGCCGCTTGTACCGCTGGCTGTACCAGCAAGACCTGGACGCCGCGCGGAAGGTGGGGTATCGATTGGGTAACGAGTAACCATTGACGATTCACTCTAGTTTTGCGCCACCTGTGAATCCTCGATTGCCAGAGGAGACATGTTTCCCCACACCGGCGTTTGACACGCCGGCATCTGTAAGTTACAATTTAATTATGGGACAAATTTGGGTAATTTAGGAAACGAAAATGGCGTTTATGGACATTCTTAGGGAACAGGCAGAAAGGGACGGCCTGCCACTGAGGGTTATCCTGAAGGAGGCTCTTCAAGTATATGTGCTGGCGGCTGTTTATGCCCTGCCGGCCTCGGAGCGAGTGACTTTCCAGGGCGACACGTGCTTGCGACTGGTTTATGGCGGCCCACGTTACTCGGAGGACCTGGATTTCGTGACCACGTTGACGTCCTCTGAGTTGCAGAGATTGTTCGAGGATGTGCAATCAGAGGTGATGCGATTAGCGCCCCTCTTTGAGGGAGCCATTTCTCTGCGTGTGCAGAAGGCAACCGCGGAGATGGTGCGCTGGAAGGTATACTACCGCAGGAATTCTCCTCGAGACGCCACGTCCGTGAGTGTCGAGTTTGCCCCTTATCCGGCTTATACCAGCCGCGTAGTGCCCCTCCATCTGCCGTTCCCTTTGCCCGCGTTGCCCCTGGTGGTGGTGCGGGCAGAAACCGAGGCAGAGATACTCGCCGACAAAGTGGCGGCATTCGCGGGACGTCGCTACGTTAAGGGACGAGATGTGTTTGACATCTGGTGGCTGAGACAGCGAGGCATCGAGGTGGACCGGGATATGGT
>JAADDB010000009.1 GCA_013154135.1 Chloroflexota bacterium | reverse complement strand
TCGTACCTTGGCGGCGGACGGGTCCGCACCTGGGCGGGGTGCCGACGTTCTCGCCCCGTGCAAGGAAAGAGTTTTGTGTGCGTGGTGGGCGGGCTTCGCCCGGCCAGCACCCACCAAAAACTCTTTCCATGCACGGGGCGAGAACGTCGGCACCCCGCCCAGGTGCGGACCCGTCCGCCGCCAAGGTACGACAGAATTTTGTCCGCCGCCGAGATGAATCTCATTCAACGGGAAGGAGGGCGTTTTTGAGATAGAAGTTTGTCGAATTCTTTCCCGGGGAGACCTGTTTTGCGTGGGTGCGGGCCCGTCCGCCGCCGAGGGACTGTCAACTCATCAGGTTCAGAACTTATCCAAGGAGGACGAAGATTCATGCGTGTATTCGTGAACGAGAAAAAAGTAGCTTTTCGGAAACGTCTGGCCAGCATTGCCAGCTTTGTCGGACTGGGCGTGCTGATCTTGGGCATGCTCATCACCCTGCGCGTGAAACCCACCGATCCCCGCTATGGCTTGTGGATCGCGATCGCGCTGGCCGCGCTCATGCTGGGCTTCATCGCCGCACAAGTGGGCAACTACAACATGCGCCGATTCGTCGGCGTGCGCCTGAAGGGGGCAGGACACGCTCAACGCCCGGATACCGTCCTGGACAAACACCTCAAAGGCCTGGACGACAAATACGAGGTCTACCACTGGCTCCTCCCCGCGGACCACGTGATCCTTGGGCCCGCGGGGCTCTTCGTCGTGGTCCTGCGCCACACGACGGACCCGGTCATCGCGCGGGGGGACAAGTGGCGCCAGCCCTTCAGCTTCCGGCGGCTGCTGGGACTCTTCGGCGCCGAAGGCCTGGGCGACCCCGTGGGGGAGGCGTTGAGCCAGACGGAGAAGTTGCGCGCCTGGCTCCAAAAAGAGGCCCCCGACCTGGTAGTGGACATCCAACCCCTGGTCTTCTTCCTCGAACCCGTCCCTATCACCCGGGAAAATCCCACCGTGCCCGCGCTGCTGCCCAAGGATTTGAAGAAATACTTGCGCACCCGCGCCCGGGAAAAGCCCTTGAACGAGGAAACCCGCCGGCGGTTACGCGATCTGTTCCGCAAGAAGGTGGAGGCTGACGAGTAACGATTAATGGGAAGTCGGTCCGAACAAGTTCAGATGTGTAATAGATTGGACAAAATGTGGCAGCTTGGGAAAGCGGAAAAGGATTCTGTCTTTCCCGTTTCCATACCTCAAAGGCCAACTGTTTTTGTGAGTGCTGGCGGCCAGCACCCACAAAAAACCTTTCGGCCAAGGGCCCTCCAACCGAGGTGAGTTGTTGGAATGAGATGAGGAAGGGGAATATGGACGAGTATCGGTTTTGTCCCCGATGTGGGCATCCGTTGGAACGCCGCCGCATGGGGGAGCGGGAACGGTTGGTCTGTCCTCAATGCGGCTTCATCTTCTACGTCAACCCCACACCGGCCGCGGGAACACTGGTGGAGGACGACGGACATGTGTTGCTCATCCGCCGGGCCGTTCCCCCGCGCAAGGGGTATTGGGCATTCCCCGCGGGGTACATGGAAGCGGATGAGAGTGCAGAGGAGGCCGCGATCCGGGAAACACGCGAGGAAACGGGGCTGGAGGTCGCCCTGGACGCGCTCCTCAACGTGTACTCCTTCGAGGATTCCACCCACCAGCGGGGAGTCCTCATCTTGTACCGGGCCCATGTGGTCGGTGGGAAGTTGCAGCCGGGGGACGATGCGGAGGATGCCCGCTGGTTTGCGCCCCACGAACTCCCCCCGCGAGAGGAGATCGCCTTTTCCACCCACTGGGATGCCCTCCAACGCTGGTTGCAGGCCCGCGCGGTCACCTATCGCCTGGCCACAGAAGAGGATGTGCCGGCCATCGACGAACTGATCCGCACGCACCAACAACCCCGCTGGGATCTACAACATTACCTGCACGATCCGGACCACTATCTGCTGGTAGCCGACGATAGAGGGGAAATCGTGGGGTACGCGGGACTCTACATCTCCCCGGAAAACCACGAAGCCACCATAGCCCACGTCTTTGTCCACCCGCACCATCGACGTTGGGGGATTGGCAGTCACCTCATCGAACATGCCATGCGTGTGGCCCGCAAAGCCCACGTTCAGCTGATCACCACAGAGGTGTACGCGGGGAACCCGGGCATTGTGGTGTACCTGAAGAAGGGCTTCGAAGTGTGCGGCATGACCATGCGGCCGACCGGCCAGGAGGGTCGGGAAACCACTCTCACCTTGTGCAAGGTGTTGAAGTAGGAATGACGGCATGGCCGGCTCCCCGGTTTTCGCACGAGGGAGAACCGGGGAGCCCTCGGGCACCGTGTATCCGGTGGCCGGACTCGTCTGTCCTTTCCAGCAAAACTCGCCATGGGCATCGCGCGGGCCGGCTTGACAGGAAAGGAAAATCCCGCCATAATCCCCTCAATCAACCACCTCCCGGGGCCTTTGCCCCGTTGGTACGCTATCCCAAAAAGGAGGAGGTGATGCCAATGGATCACAAACGTAGCAGAATGAACCGCGTCGTGGCGTCACCTCGGAACCTCCGTTAGGCGCCACGACGCATGAAGGAAAAAGGGCCCCCGGGGCCCTTTTTCCTTGCCAGACGTTTAGCTGGAGTTTGGACAAAAGATCCCGGCTGGCGAGCAAGATTCAGCCGCACCTGGGCGGGATGCCGGCGTCCTCGCCCCGTGCCGGAAGCGTGTTTCCCAAGCCGCCACGTTTTGTCCAAAGTCCAAGTTTAGCAGTCGATGAGTTTTGGGAGGGGGAAGCCGGACTTCACTCACCCCATCCCCAAACACATCTCTCCCCAGGAAGGAACAGATGAGCGAACGAACGCAAGAACCGGCACTCCATATCCGACATCTCACGTATCGATATCGAACACGGGAAACCTTCGCGCTGCGGGATATCAACCTGGACATCCAACCGGGGGAACTGGTCCTGGTGGCCGGCGCGTCGGGATGTGGTAAAACCACCCTCATGCGCACCATCAACGGCCTCATCCCCCGCTCCTACAAGGGCGGTGAACTCTCCGGCACCATCCGCATCCTGGGACAAGACCCCGCCCCCCTCCGACTGGCCGAGATCAGCCAAATGGTGGGCACTGTGCTGCAGGATCCCGAGCGCCAAATCGTGGGCGCGTACGTGCTCAACGACGTCGCGTTCGGCCTGGAAAACCTGGCCGTGCCCCGGGAGGAGATGCTCGTCCGCATTGACCGGGTGCTCCAGGAGCTGGGCATCCCGCACCTGCGGGACCGGGAGACGTTCGCGCTCAGTGGGGGGGAGAAACAGAAAGTCGCGGTCGCGGGCACCCTGGTCATGGAACCGGACATCCTCGTCCTGGACGAACCCCTGGCCAACCTGGACCCGGCCAGCGTGGAAGAGGCCCTCCGGCTCATCCGGCACCTGGTGGACGCGGGCAAGACCGTCCTCCTCATCGAGCACCGGGTGGAAGACGTGCTCTCCATCCACCCGGACAAGGCCCTCTTCCTGGAGCGGGGCGAACAGGTGTACTTCGGCGATGTGCCCGGCTTCCTGGAAGTGGTCAACCCGCTGGACGTCAAACTCCCTGCGGACGTCGCGGTCCGGCGCCTGAGGACCATGGACGTCCCACCGCCTCCGCCCCGGCGCACCCCCGATCCCTCCGCGGATCCCCTCGTGGTCATGGAAAACGTCTCTTTCGGCTACGTGCCCGAACGGGAAGTCCTCCACCACATCAACCTCACCATCCAGCCCGGCGATGTGATTGCCATCCTTGGGCCCAACGGCGCGGGCAAGACGACCTTGGTCCGCCATCTCATTGGGCTGGAAAAACCCACCCGCGGCCACGTGTGGATTGAGGGGAAGGACACCCGGGAGCTCTCCGTGGCCCAAATCGCGCACACCGTTGGTTTCGTCTTCCAAAACCCGTCGCACATGCTCTTCGCGCCCACCGTGCGGGAGGAGCTCGCGTTCGGGCCGCGGAACTTGGGGTTTGACGAGGAGCGAATTGAGCGAAACGTGGAGCGCAGTTTGCAGATCATGGACCTGACGGAGTACGCGGACAGTTCACCCCTGGCCCTCAGCTATGGACAACAGCGCCGGGTGGGCATCGGTGCGATCCTGGCCATGGAGTCGAAAATCCTCATCATGGACGAACCCACCGCGGGCCAGGATTACCGCCATTACACCCAGTTCATGGACGCCATTGTCCAACTTCCCTTCCAGGCCATCCTCTTCATCACCCATGACCTGGACTTGGCCGTGCGCTACGCGAACCGGGTCATCCTCCTCTCGGAAGGGCGCATCGTGGCCGATGGACCGCCGGAGGAGGTGCTCGCGGATGAGGAGAGGCTGCGCGCGTGTCGCCTGCGGCCCACCAGTTTGTTGCGCATGAACTTGGCCCACCTCCACCGGTGGGGACGTTTTGTCCCCCTGGAAATGCTGGCCCAACATGTGGTATAATAGGAGTCATCATCCCCCGTACGCATATTCATCGGGGAGATTCATAGGTATCGGGAGGCCTCCCCACCCATCATCCGCTGAGGAGGTGATGTGATGAACACTCGATCGACCCTTACCAAAGTGTTAGGGGCTCTCATCGCAGCAACCGTAGTCCTCTTCCTGGTCAACTTGGTCACAGGAGGCTCAAAGGCCTCGGCCACAGGTTGGGTCTTGTACATCGTCGGAGCACTCATTGTGATGGCCATTTACTTCTTCTTCGCCAACAAGCCCATCTGGGAGGTGGGCACCCGGGAAGTGGTGATGATGGCCATTGGGGCTGTGTTGTACGGCATCTTTTCCTGGGCGACGAACGTGTTCCAGTTGCCCTCGGTCAGTTTCGTCTCCCTGCGCCCTGCTGTGGCCATCCCCATTTTCATGGGCTTGGCCTTTGGACCGGTGGTTGGGTTTTTCAGTGGAGCGGTGGGGAACATTATCGGTGACGCGCTGACGGGTTGGGGTGTGTTCCCCGTGTGGGATTTGGGGAACGGGCTCATGGGGATGATCCCCGGGCTCATCCTGGCCTGGAGGACGTGGGAGGAGCGCCGCCGGGTGACGGAGCGAGTCCTAGTGCTGGTGGGCGCGATCTTGGCCCTCTTCGTCGTGCTCACTCTCCTCTTCCCGCAGGTGGAACACCCCTGGATGGAAGGGGCTCGGGCCGGCCAGTGGACCTTGGGCTTGCTCATCATCACGGTAGTGCTCATCGCGGTGGGCTGGTACTTCCTGCGCACCCGCCCGCAAGTCGCGGTGGCGGTCATCTGGGGGGCGTTGGGCGTTATCGTGGGCATGGGCTTCGCGTCCCTGGCCGACATTTGGGTGAACGGGTACAGCTTGGCCACGGCCATCATCGGGGAATTCCTCCCCGCGGCTGCGTCCAACCTGGTCTTTGACATCATTCTCGTTCCCATCCTTTACAGCGCTTATGAGGCGGCCCGGTCTCAGACCGGACGGTAGGGGAAGCAAGCGGGGCAGGTGAGTCACACCCTTCTGACCTGCCCCGCCCTTACGCATTGCAGGCGCCTGACCGACAACACCTTGGCGGCGGACAAGTCCGCGCCTTCGCGGGGCACCCACGTCTTCGCCCCGTGCCAGAAAAGAGTCTTGTATGGTGGTCGAGCCGCTCGACTCCCAGCGTCCATTAATCGTCAATCGTCACTCATTACTCATTAGCTCTAGGAGGTCCCGGTGATTGTCACCTGGTCTTACAAAGAACGGAACACCTTCATTCAGCGACTGGACCCGCGGGCGCGGATTATTTTCATGCTCACGGCCATCCTGGCCATCATCCAGACATGGGATTTCCGCGTCCTCATCTTCTGGTTCGCCCTGGCCATGACCGCGTACGTCCTGGCCAAGCTCACCTGGCAGGAGACCCGTCGCTTTTGGATGGTGGTCCTGCCCATCATCACCCTCCTGGTGACCATCACCGCGCTCACAGGCCGCGGGGGCGAGGAGGCCTATCAGGCCACGCATCCTTTGTTCACCCTGCCCCTGTGGGGAGATCACGTGTTCACCATCAGCGCGGAGCAGCTGGTCTTCGCGGCCTGTCAATTCATCCGCATGGTCACCATGGCCACCTTTGGGCTCCTCATCCCCTTCACCATTCACCCCGCCCACTACGGGGTCACGTTCAAGGGCTTGGGCATGAGCGACAAGTTCGCGGTGGCCACGGACTTGGCCTTCCGCCTGGTGCCCACGGTGGCCAAGGATTTTCAGACCACCCTGGACGCTCAACGGGCCCGGGGATATGAGCTGGAGCGAAAGGGCGCGGGACTCTTCCAACAGATCCGCAACCTGGCCCCCCTGGTCGTTCCCGTCACCATCGGGACTATTCTGAGCGGTGAGGACATCATCGATGCCATGGATCTGCGGGCCTTTGGCGCCAAGCCCAAGCGCACGTGGATTGTGGAGCTCCATTACGAGCCGCGGGATTACATCCTCATCGCGGCGGGCGTCCTCCTCCTTGTGGCCACAACCGTGGCCAAACTCCTGGGATACATCCACTTCTGGGTTCCTTCATGGCTGATCCACGGATGACCCCAAAGGAGGCCCCTGGCCCACAACGCGCGGGGATGCCCGGGAGATGGGTGTGGTTCTTGTACGCGGGTTGGTTTGTCCTGGGATACCCGGTCCTGCGCTGGTTGTGGATCCAGTGGCGGACGAACGATTTCTACTCCCACGGCCTTTTGGTGTTCCCCCTGGCCGTGTACCTGTTCTGGCGCCTGCGCCCTCGTACTGCCCCCCGGGGAGATGACCGGGGGCTGGTGGTCCTGTTGGTGGGCACCGGAATGTACGTCCTTGCGCTGAGTCGCCACGCGGAATACCTGGCCGCGATGGTGTGGATCCTCTTGGGCTTCGTGGTCCTGTGGAGCGTGTGGGGATGGGAGGCCGCGAGGACGCGGTGGTTTCCCTTCCTCTTCGCGCTGTTGGCCGTGCCCCTCCCCTTTGTGGAGAAAGCCAGCCTCCCCCTGAGCCAATGGGCCGGGAGTGTGGCCGGTCACGTGGTCCGCTGGTTCGGCATCCCCGTCACCATCAACGGCAACCAAGTCTCCCTGCCCGAAGCGAACCTGGTGGTGGGCGCGCAGTGCAGTGGGCTGCGATCCATGGTCGCCCTGTTCACCCTCAGCGTCCTCTTTGCCTTCCTCGTCCGAGGGCCCTGGTGGGGTCGACTCATCCTGGTGTTGAGCGCTTTGCCCATCGCGCTGGTGGGGAACCTGGCCCGAGTTGCCTCCCTCCTCATTGTCGCGTACCATTGGGGGGCAGATGTGGGATTTCGGTTCTATCACGATTATTCCGGGTATGTGTTCTTCCTGGTCGCCTTTCTCACGCTCATAGGAATTGCCCGACTCGTCCGATGCAACGACATACGATCCGATATCTTCTGATCATTGGCATCTTCCTGGCAGGGATCGGGGGAATCCTGCTCACCCGGCCGGATGTGTTCTCCCTCCGCCCCGCGGGCCGGGGCAACACGTGGGTGGTGGATGTGGACACCTGGCGCCGGACACCGGCCCAACGGGTGGTCATCTCCCCCTACGACTTCCACGTGGACGGCAACCTGCACACGTTGCCCATGCAGCTGGGGGACTGGCAGGGCACAGACGTGCCCCAGACGAACATCGAGGTGTTCATCCTGCTGGAGCCGGAGGAGTACCTCCAACGTCGCTACACCCGGCCCGACGGCTCCTTCCTCTGGCTCAGCCTCATTGGCAGCCGCAAAGTGCGCAGCTTCCACCCCACGGAAATCTGCTACATATCCGACGGCTGGTCCACGGAGGTGACGTCCGCGGATGTTCCCTTGCGCAAGGGGAGTCTGAAGGCCTTGCAAGTGCGGGCGCAAAAGGAGAGTTGGGAACACCTGGTCCTCTACTTCTACATCTGGCCCGATTTAGCCCGCGATCTCAGCCGGGGTGTGGTGATGTTCAAAGTCACCGCGCCCATCACCCGGTCGGAAGGGGAGACGCTCGAGCTGGAGCGGGCGTTCATACGGGAGATCTTCTGGGAGGCTATGGATGGGGGAGGATAGGGAGTGGCGGGTGCTCCGATACGAGGATGGGGTGCCCATCTACGCGTGTGCGTATCACCCGCAGCGGGAGACGACCCTTCGCTGTAACCGATGTGGCCGTCCCATCTGCACGGAGTGTGCGGTGCTCACCGATGTGGGCTACCGTTGTCCCGACTGCGTGAACGAGTTGGAAAGCCGCTTTTACCGCGCGGCCCCCCGTCATGTGCTCACCAGTTTGGCCGCGGCCGCGGGGTTGGGATTTCTCACCGGTCTGGCCGGCGTGTTCATCGGACGGTTCTTGGGCCTATGGACGGTGCTCGTCGCCTTTCCCTGGGCCGGCCTGGTCGCGGAGGGAATTTGGCGGGCCGGCGCTCGGCATCGGGCCCGACATTTGAACGTGTACACAGCCGTGCTCGTCTTCCTGGCCGGTTTGACGGGCGTGGCCGTGGGCACATGGTGGGGCTTGGGGTCCCCGTTGACCGGGCTCCTCCTTGTGGGCATCGCCGCGGCAACAGTGTGGCGTGTCAGATATTAGGGAACAACAGCATCGGCGTCGCGGGCGCGGGCTGCCGCCGTGCCGGAAAAGGGTTTTATGAGCGAAGCGGGTGGGCACAAGTAGACCACCGACGACCGACGGACGACGAACGACGAACGACGGACGACGACCGACCACCGACCACCGACGACCGACCACCGACCACCGACGACCGACGAACGACCCAGGAGCATACTGTGGACGCTCAGACCATTTACGTGAAACTGGGGGGATCCCTCATCACCGACAAAACCCGCCCCTTCACCCCGCGTGAGGACGTCATCCGCGGGCTGGCCCGGGAGCTGAGCGAGGCCCTAGACGCACAACCGGGCATGCGAGTACTCCTGGGACACGGCAGTGGCTCCTTCGGTCACGTGGTGGGCCGGAGGTACCGGGTGCGGGAAGGCGTACACACGCCCGAGGGATGGCTTGGCTACGCGCATACAGCCGCGGCGGCCGCGCGGCTGAACCGCATTGTGGTGGACATCTTCCTGGAGGAGGGGCTGAAGGTGGTGAGCGTGCCCCCCTCTGCCTCGGCCTGGTGTTGGGATGGAGAACTGCGCCATTTGGAAACCCGGCCCATCCGCGTGCTCCTCGAACAGGGCGTCATCCCCGTGGTCTACGGGGACGTGGCCCTGGACGAAATTCGGGGCGGTACCATCATCTCCACCGAGGACGTTTTCCGCTATTTGGCCCGTCAGCCCGCGCCCCTCCGCGGTCGGCGCATCCTCCTCCTGGGGGAAGTGGACGGCGTGTACACGGGCGATCCCCACACAGACCCCCACGCGCGGCGCCTGCCCGAGTTGAGCCCCGAACAAGCCCTCTCCCTGGAAACCCTGAGCGGCTCCCACGGGATCGACGTGACCGGCGGCATGGCCACAAAAGTCCGCATCATGGCCGAACTGGTCCGCGACATACCGGGGCTGGAGGTGGACATCCTCAGCGGGGCCCGGCCGGGCAACCTGTACCGAGCGCTCACAAACCCCTCCCTCCTGCTGGGCACGCGGATACGGAGACCAGACGAGCCCGCGTGAGAACACGGAGCTTTCCGTTGCCCGCTCCCCTGTTCGCGGACCAGATGCCGGGGCTCCCTACCCCTCCACCGTCCAAATGCCCGGGATCTCCGCGCCGCAGCGGGGACACTTGCCCGAGCCGGTGAGCTTGTCCTGGAGCACGTAGAAGCCCCGCCGCTCGACAAGGAGCTCGCCACAGTGGGGGCAGTACGTGTTCTCCCAGGGCCCGACCAGGCCCGGCAGGTTGCCCACATAGACGAAGTGGAGCCCCTCCTCCTTGCCGATCTCAGCCGCTCGGATGAGCTTCTGGGCTTGCGTGCGCCCCCGGTCCGTCATCTTGTAATCCGGGTGGAACGCGGTCACGTGCCAGGGGATATCCGGGGACACGGAGGCGATGAACCGCGCGGCTTCCCGCAACTCACTCTCGCTGTCGTTCCAGTCGGGGATGACCAGGGTGACCACTTCCACCCAAAATCCCATCTCATGGGTCATGCGAATAGTGTCCAACACCCGGTCCAGCACCCCGCCCAGCTGCCGGTAGTTCTTGGGGTTCATCGTCTTCAAGTCCACCTTGTACGCGTCCAGCCAGGGCCGCAGGTACTCCAACACCTCCCGCGTCGCGTTTCCGTTGGACACGTACAGCGTCTTGAACTTCTCGGGTTTGGCCTTCTTGAAGATCGCGACAGCCCATTCACTGGTGATGAGGGGTTCGTTGTACGAACTGGCGATGCACTGGGCCCCGTGCTTCTTGCCCAGCTCCACCATCTGTTCCGGGGTGATGCGGATCGGGGAGACTCCGGCTGCCGGGTCGCGCAACGCCTGCGATGTGAGCCAATTTTGGCAGAAAGGACAGTGGTAATCACAGCCCAGCATGCCGAACGTGAGGGAGAGGGAACCGGGCAGGACGTGGTAGAAGGGCTTCTTCTCCGTGGGATCCACCTGGAGTGCGGCCACGTAGCCCCAAGGCACGTACAACGTCCCCCCTTTGTTGTAGCGTACCTGACAGATGCCCCGTCGACCATCCCGGATGCGGCATCGGTGACCGCACGCGTAGCACTCCACAGTTGTGTCATCGATGCGCCGGTACAGTTCCCCCGGAGCCGAGAGCTCATCCAGCAATTCCTGTAATGTACGCGCGCGAGGGTCCTTGCGTGCTGCTACGGAATCAAACACTTCTGCCATCACACACCTCCTTTGGGCGATAGACGATGGACAATGGTAGACAGCTGCGCGTTCGTGGTCACGGTCGGACGGACGGACAAAACCCGGTGTGAACGGGCCTGCCTCTACTCTTTACTCGTCAATCATTCCGCTGTGAAATCTGCTGCACCACTTCCCGCCAGCGAGAAGGGCGAGTCAAGCGGGGATCCCCGGCCAAACGGGCCAGGGCTTCCAGCTGTTCCCGCTTGCCCAGGACGATGAGGATGTCCCCGGCTTGCAGGCGCAGGTTGGGCGACCAGTCGATGAGCCGGTGTTCGGAGGGGCGAATGATGGCCAGGATGTTCGCTCCCGTGCGCGCGCGGATGGCCGCCTCCTCCAAGGTCTTCCCCACCAGGGGGGAATCGGGCATGATCTCCACCTCCTCCAGCCAAAGCTCCAAGTTCTGGGAACGGAGGGCCGTGTCCAGGAAGTGGATGACGTTCGGCCGGACCAGGAGACTCACGATCCGATGGGCCGCCATGGTGTAGGGCGACACCACCCGGTCCGCGCCGGCCTGGAGGAACTTGCGTTCCACGTTTTCGTGGATGGCCCGGGCCACGATCATCATGTCCGGGTTCAGGTTGCGCGCGCTGATGACCGCGAACAGGTTATCCGCGTCCGTGTCCAGCGCGGCCACCAACCCCCGGGCCCGCTTCACGCCCGCCTGTTGGAGCACCTCGTCCTCTGTCGCGTCCCCGATGATGTAGGGGACCTCGTAACGCTGACAGTGCTCCGCGATCTTTGGGTCGATGTCCACCACCACAAAGGGCAAACCCAACACGCGCATCTCCTCGGCCACTTGTTTGCCAATGCGCCCGTAGCCGCAGAGAATGTAATGGTCCCGATACGTCTCGATCTTCCGCATGATCCGCCTCTGCTTCAGTGTGCCTTCCAACTCCCCGGCCACGATGTATTCGGCAATGGTGCCGAACAGGTAAGCGCCCGTGCCCACGCCCACAAGGATGATGAGCGCGGTAAACAGGCGTCCCGTTGGGGAGAGGGGATGCACCTCGCCGTAGCCCACGGTGGAGAAGGTAATAACCGCCATGTACAGCGCGTCGATGAAGGGATACTGCTCCAGGACCATGTAGCCCCCCACCGTCACCAGGAAGAGCAGGACGGCGATGGCTCCCAACCGATGAATTCGGCGTGTGAGCGTGTTGTTCATCGGAGTCCCTCGAGCTCCCTTTCCAACACAGGAATCAAGCGACCGAATCGCCGGAAGTGCAAGGATTCGTACAACCGCACGGCCCGGGTGTTCTCCACCTGGGTGTTCAAACTCATGCGACTGACCCCGGCCCGCTGGAGGTAGTGCATGCCCTCCAGGAGCAGCTGCCGTCCGATGCCCTGTCCCTGCCAGCGGGGATGGACGGCCAAGCGGGAGATGTGTCCCACATCGTCCAGGATCTGGACGCTCGCGTATCCCACCAACGTATCCTCCACAAAGGCCGCGGTCAGGCGGGATCCGGTGACCAGCATGTGGGCCAACTCGCGCTCCGTGTACACCCAGCGCGGGGCAAAGGCCATCCGGTCCAACCGGGCCACCTGCGCGATCTGGTCCAACCGGACCAGGCGGATGTCCGCGGGAGTCGCGGGGATGGGGGGGACGGAGTGGGCATGGCGCAGGTAGGTGGCCACACGCTCCCGCGTCACGAACCCCAGTCCATCCAACGGACCTTGCAGCCATCCTTCGCTGAGCACAATGTACAGGCCGGTGATACCCATCTCCACCAGGGTCGGATGCGCTTTGTAGTACAACATCTCCACCCCCGTGCGCGCGTGCCAGCCGTCGATGAGCCCTAACGCGCGGATCTCACCCCATCCCCGGTACTTGGGCACCACGGCCAACACACCCCACAACAGGGGACCCGTTTGGGCCACGAACACGTGACCTTGTCTGAGGATGCTCGGCCAATCCTCCCCGCCAAAGGTGAGATAACGCCGTCGGACGCGGCGGAAGAACTCATCTATGTCCTGAGCATCCCGCGCCTCCGCGGGACGCACGATGACTTGGGTGTGACGCATGGCTAACCCCTTGGAGCTTCGGCCAGAGTAACCCGCACCTTCAACCTTCGGCCATCTCGGATGATGTCCAGCACCACATCCTCACCCACTTGCTTGTTCAACTCCAAATAATCCTCCAACTCCTCCCACGACCGCACCGGATGCCCATCCACTGCCACAATGATATCCCCACCGGTGAAGATGAGGGAATTCCCCACAATGAGACGACGGGTGGCTCCTCGGATGCCCGCGCGGTCCGCAGGACTGCCGGGATACACCCGCACGACCAGAAGTCCCTGTTTCACCGGCAGGTCCAGGATATGGGCCAACCGCGGGGTAATATCGTAGCCAATGGCCCCCAACCAGGGATGGGGATACCGTCCCCGTTCAATGAGGACAGGGACAACCCGTTTGACCGTGTTCACCGGGATGGCAAAGCCGATCCCCGCGTTGGTTCCGGTGGGGCTGAAGATGGCGGAATTGACGCCGATCAGGCGGCCGTCCCCGTCCAGCAGGGGCCCGCCCGAATTCCCCCGGTTGATGGCCGCGTCGGTCTGGATGACCTTGCGCAGCCGGCGCCCCTCCGCTTCGATGGTGCGACCCAGAGCGGAGATCACACCCGCGGTCAAGGTGCGGTCGAACCGCCCGAAGGGGTTGCCGATCGCGATGGCCCGCTGTCCCACTTGCAGGGCATCTGAATCCCCTAACCGTTCCGAAAGGGGCACCAGACCCGACGGCACCTGATCCACCTGGAGGACGGCCAGGTCGTTGGGCGGATCGGCCCCCACCACACGGGCAGGCAACACCTCATCCGTGCTGAAGCTCACCTCAATGCTCTCCGCGCCTTCGATGACGTGATAATTGGTCACAATGTGCCCCTTCCGGTCCCAGAGGAAGCCCGAACCCGCGCCCTCTGCAGGGATGGGACCGTAGAAGAAGGAATATTCCAGCACGCGGGTGGTGATGTTCACCACCGAAGGTCCCACCTCCTTGTACACCCGGATGGTGCGCAGTTCCCCCACATCCACGAGCGGGGGCGTTGCCTGGGGAGCGGGGAGAGCCAGGGTGGGAAGGGCCGTGGGGGTGACCAGACCGCCAAGGCACTGCCCTGTGGCATCCTCCTGGGATTCACAGGGCGTGGGCGAAGGGGAAGCGGCCGTACCCGCGGGTGTCACGGCAACCCCGGCCGATGTTCTCCCCTCCGGTTGGGGCGTACTCAAAGGACAACAACCGGCCAAAAGGAGCACGAAGGAAAGGAGCAACCACACAATCCGTCGCATGGGAGTTTCCTCTCTAACGAGTAACGAGTAACGATTAACGATTGAAATGGTCCTTCTCATGGGTGCCTGATTGGCGGACAGTTTGACCGTGGTCGGTCGTCGGTCGTCGGTGGTCGTCCGTCGGTCGTCGTTCGTCGGTGGTCGTTCGTCGTTCGTCGGTCGTCGTCCGCCCATGGACCACGAGCTGATCCTCACCACCTAATTTGTCCCTCGTCCGGCTACAGTGTAACATGTCTTTTAAGGTGCGTCAATGAGGCAGGACAAGGGGCGAGACGGTATCAGCCTGCCAGGGGCAGAGGTCCACAACCCATGTGGCTGGAAGTGAGCGTGACGGTCGACCCGGAAATCGCCGAAGCCATCAGCGAGGTGTTCAACCGCTTGAACCCTCAGCCCGATGGCCGAAGCAGCGCGATCGTGGAAGTGCCCGGTCCGGACCTGGGCACGCCCGAGGGAGAAGCCCGCGCGGTGGTCCGCACGTACTTGCCGGACACGCCCGAAGGTCGCGCGCGTCTGCGGCGCCTGGAGGAGGCCCTGGGCCACCTCAACATGATCCGCCCGGTGCCGGAACCCACGGTGCGGCGCCTTTCCACAGAGGATTGGAGTGAGGCCTGGAAGCAGCATTACACCCCTCTCCGCCTGGGAGAACGGACATGGGTGGTCCCCGCGTGGCTTCCCCCTCCGGAAACAGGGGAAGGGGAGGTGCTGGTGTTCCTGGAGCCGGGCATGGCCTTTGGCACGGGTTTACACCCTTCCACCCGCCTGGCCGTCCGTCTGTTGGAACAGACCCCCCTGGAAGGGGCACGGGTCCTGGACGTAGGGACCGGGTCGGGCATCCTGGCCATCATCGCGGCCCTTCTCGGTGCCGCGCACGTGACCGCGACGGACGTGGATCCCCTGGCCGTGGAGGCTGCCAGGGAGAACGTGCAGCGCAATCGGGTGACAGAACACGTCCACGTCTATGAAGGGTCCCTGCCCAAAGGAAGGCCCCCCTTCGACGTGGTGGTGGTGAACATCCTGCCCCACATCATCCTGGACTTGCTGGAACGGGGCTTGTGGGACTACGTGAAACCCGGCGGCCGCCTCCTCCTCTCGGGCATCATCCGGGAACGGGAACCCGAGGTCACGCAGGCCGTCCGCGACCGAGGGGGAATTCTCCGCCAACGGGTCCAGGAGGAGGATTGGGTCGGGCTCATGTTCGAAAAGGGAAGGGCAGACGCATGAGCGAACCCCGGTTCTTCATCCCTCCCGACGCGCGGCACGGAGAACGGGTCACGTTCTCCCCAGAACAAAGCCGTCAGATCAGCAAAGTCCTCCGACTGCGACCGGGGAGTGTGGTGTACGCCCTGGACAACGCGGGGTGGATTTACACCGTCCGTCTGGAGACTGTGGGTCGGGAACGGGTGGTCGGCCGGGTGGTGGACCGACAGGCCGCGGGTGGGGAGCCGCCGTTGGAGGTGATCCTCTACGTGGCCCTGTTGAAGGGGGAAAAGATGGATTGGGTGCTCCAGAAGGGCACCGAGGTGGGCGTTACCCAATTCGTGCCCATGCTCACCCGGCGTGCGGTGGTGCGCCGTCGCGAGGTGAAGGCCCGCTGGGAACGCATCCTCCAGGAGGCCGCAGAGCAGAGCGGTCGTGCCTTCATCCCCCGCTTGGCTCCCGTCCACTCGTGGGAGGAGGCCCTGGAACACGCGGTGAGGGCCCCATTGTGTCTCCTCGCACACCCGTCCGACGCGGTTCCCCTGCGAAGGCTTTGGGAGTCCACCTCCCCGCCGGACCGGGTGGCCCTCCTCGTTGGGCCGGAAGGGGGCTTCGCGGAGGAAGAGGTGGAAGAGGCCCGGGCGCGAGGATGCCGGATCGTCCACCTGGGCCCCCGGATCCTGCGCGCGGAGACGGCCGCGGTCATCCTGCCCGCGTTGCTCCTCCACCACTGGGGGGATTTGGGGTAACGTTTGCCAGGCCCTTGCATCGAAAAGTCAGGCGGGAGGAGTAAGGAGTGACGATTAACGATTGACGATTAAGAGAGCTTGGGTGAAGGAGAAGGTTGACTTTTCTGGTCCAAAACCGGCTCTTCTGGCACGGGAGGAGAATGTCCGCGTCCCGCGGAGGCGCGGACCCGTCCGCACCCTTCATCGTCAACTGTTACTCGTTAGACCCGGTTCCGTCCGCGGCCGAGGTCCTACCGAATTTTGACCGTCGCTCAGATTCAACGGAAATGGCCCCGTTGGGGAGAACTGTTCTGTGTGCGTGGTTGGTGGGCTCCGCCCGCCCATCACCAAAAACTCTTTTCTGGCACGGGACGAGAACATCGGCGTCCTGCGGAGGCGTGGACCCGTCCACGCCCTTCATCGTTAATCGTCAATCGTTACTCATTACTTGTTAGGTACAACAACGCAAGGAGGTGACATACATGGCTGAGAAGAAAATAGAGAACGTGGTCATCATCGGAAGTGGGCCCGCGGGGTTCACAGCGGGCATCTACACATCCCGAGCCAATTTCGACCCCGTCCTCTTCACGGGGCATGAAATCGGTGGGCAGATCAGCCTCACCTATGAGGTGGAAAACTACCCCGGGTTCCCCGAACCCATCTCCGGCACCGAGCTGGTGGAACGGTTCCAAAAGCAGGCGGAACGTTTTGGCACTCGGCTGGTGTACGAGCTGGTCACCGAGGTGGATTTCCGACGCTGGCCCTTTGTTATTGTCAGCGAAACAGGCCAGGAATACCGGGCCAAGGCCGTGATTGTGGCCACCGGCGCGACGCCCCGTAAGCTCCAAGTGCCGGGCGAAGCCGAGTACACGGGGCGCGGGGTGAGCTACTGCGCCACGTGCGACGGCTTCTTCTTCACCGGCAAACGGGTGGTCGTCGTCGGCGGCGGGGACAGCGCGATGGAGGAAGGGCTCTTCCTCACCCGCTTTGCCAAGGAGGTGTTCATCATCCACCGTCGGGATGAACTGCGGGCCAGCAAGATCTTGCAGAAACGGGCTTTCAGCAACGAAAAAATCCAGTTCATCTGGAACACCGTGGTGGAAGAGATCCTGGGGGACGGCACCAAAGTCACGGGTGTGCGCCTGCGCAACGTGAAGACAGGCGAACGCCAGGATTTCCCCACGGATGGGGTCTTCATCTTCATCGGCCACGACCCCAACTCGGACCTGTTCCGAGGCCAGTTGGCCATGGACGAACGGGGGTACGTGATCGTCGACCGGTACCAGCGGGCCAGTGTGCCCGGTGTGTTCGCGGCCGGCGAAATCGCGGATCACCGATACCGACAGGTGTCCACGTCCGTGGGGCAAGGCGCCGCGGCCGCGATGGAGGCGGAACGCTTCCTCGCGGAGGTGGAGGACAAGGGGTACAAGGAAGCGGCTCGTGAACTCCTGGGCGAACCGTTGCCCAGCTACATCATTGTCGAACCCCTGGAAGAGTAATCGGTCGCCCGGGTGCGGTACCCGGCCCGTAGGGCCGGGGACCGC
>JAADDB010000332.1 GCA_013154135.1 Chloroflexota bacterium | reverse complement strand
GGGATGGGCGAAGAGCCTAACGCATAACGAGTAACGAGTAAGAGGGGCGGGAGACCATCATAAGCCGTGTGGGGCGATTCTCGGCCGTTCACGAGCGGTAGGGGCGTACGGCAGTGCGCCCATCCAGAGTCCCCGCAGGGGGCTTCCCATTTTTAGCCCGGGGGTTCAGCCCCGGGCGATCGGACATGAACACACATGGCCCAAACGGTAAGAGCACACGGCCGTGCGCCCGCTTTAATCGTCAATCGTTAGTCGTTACTCCTTACTCCCCGGCCCCGTCCGCCGCCAAGAGGTAGGGGCAGGTCTCAGACCCGCCCCTACAGAGGCCAGGCACAGGGCCATCCGCGCTCAAGGGGCCGGGGGGCACCCCGCACCCCGCAGGCGCGCTTCCTGTTCAGCAGGCCAATTCATTGGGCCGCCCATCCAGAGCCCCCGCAGAGGGCTTCCTCCATTTAGCCCGGAGGGTCAGCCCCGGTCGGACACGACCACACTTCGCCGTTTACGATGTCTTGGCGTGTAACACTTAATCGTCAATCGTCAATCGTTACTCATTACTCCCCGGCCCCGTCCGCTCACTTGTCCAGCCCGTGCCGCACAGCCCAGACAGCAGCTTGGGTCCGGTCGGACACGCCGAGCTTCTGGAAGATGTGACGGATGTGGGTCTTGACGGTGTTGACGGTGATGGAAAGGGTGCGACCGATGTCTTCGTTGCTCAGCCCGGCCACAATCAGCCGCAGGATGATCTTCTCCTGCTCCGTGAGAGGGGTGATGAGCTCATCATCCGCGGGGGAGATGTCGGCAGCTTGGGCCGCCACGTTACGCAGGGCCATTTGCAGGAGTTCGTAATCCAGGAGTTGTTCGCCCGAGACGGCCGCGCGAATTGCCCGCACTATCTGGGCCGGGTCCACTTCCTTGGTCAAATACCCGGCCGCGCCCGCGGTGACAGCCCGGGCCAAATAGCCCGGGTTCGCGTAGGTGGTGAGCATGATCACCCGCACGTCCGGGTACATGGATTTGATGGCCTCCAGAGCCTGTAAACCATCGCCGTCCGGCATCCGGATGTCCAGCAAGACCACGTCCGGGTGGTGCTTCCGCACCTTTTCCACGGCCTCCTGCCCACTGGAGGCTTCGCCGATGACATCAAAGCCGGCCCGCTCCAGCACCGCACGAATGCCCTCGCGCACGATCTTGTGGTCGTCCGCCACCAGAATTCGGATTCGCTCCATCGCTTCTCCCCCTGTATTTCGAGGCCGATTGACCTATCAAGCTTTGCGCACTTTACCGTCCATGACCCGTGGAGCCCTTTCCCCATGAACGCCATTCCCCGGGCAGGAGTGTGTGGCTCTCTTCCCCGGCAAGAACTGTCTGGTGAGTGAGGCGGGCCCGCTGCCCAGGCACAGCCAAGTTTATCCGTCAATCAGATCTCGGGGTATGGGGACAAAGGGCTCGGATGGGCGCACATGACGCGTCACGAATGATGTTTTGCGCTTTTCCCCCACCCAATATCCAAAACCTGATCTAAATCAGTGCATTTCGAGGGGATTGTGCTTTAATAGGCGTGTGTGTGGCAAGTTCAGAACAACCTGCTCCAAGGCGTAGGTCCGCTTCACTTGCTACGCTCTCCTCCTGGTGTGGTGTGTAGGGCCCGGGTTACTCCGCCCGGGCCCACTTTCTTTTCGGAAATCCCCCGCGTTTAGGGCGTTTCACCGCCGCAAACGCAGACGATCTCTCACCTCAGGTGGCCTCTGCTTCAGCCTGGGAAGGGACTTCGTCCCTGTCCTCGTTCTGGGCCGCCATCAACGCGGCCAACCGCTCATCCCGGTGGGCCAACGCATCCTCCGCGGCGGCCTGGGCCGCTGCTTGCTTGGACGCGCCTTGCCCTCGCCCGGCCACCACATCCCCCACATAGACGGCAATGGTGAAGACTTTGGCATGATCCGGCCCTTCTTCCCGTTCCGTCACATATCGGGGGGTCTTGTGGAGCACGGCCTGACTCCACTCCTGGAGCCGGGTCTTCGCGTCCTTGGTCACCGCTTGTTCCAGAGCGTCGTCCAGGGCTTCCCGGACAAAGGAGAGGACAAATTCCCGCGCGACCTCAATCCCCTGATCCAGGTACAGAGCTCCCACCAGGGCCTCAAAGGCCGCGCACAACGTGGCATCTCGATCGCGCCCGCCGCTGGAAGCTTCGCCCGAACTCATGATGAGGTAATCCCCCAACCGGATTTTGCGGGCAAAAGCGGCCAGGGCTTCCTTCTTCACCAAGTTGGACCGGATGGCCGTGAGCATGCCCTCCGACATCTCGGGGAATTTGTGGTAAAGGTGCTCGGCTACAATGCAGTCGATGATGGCATCCCCTAGAAACTCCAGCCGTTCGTTGTCCTCCCATCCGGGGTATCCCACTTCGTTCAAGTAGGACCGGTGGGTCAACGCCCGCTGGAGCAGGCTTTTGTCCCGGAAGACAACGCCGATGGTCTTTTCCACCTCCTCTAATGGTACAAAAGCTTTCATCCTGCCTCCTCTTTTTCCTTTTCCAGAGCCTCTGCATCCCCATATCGAAGGGAGCACTCCTCACAGGGACACAGAGCTCGGAGATATTCCCACGTGTACATTCCCGCGTGGTGGCCGTCATCCCAGAAGAATTGGATCGCGTAGTTCCCCACCAATGTCACATGTTCCACCTTCCAGGGGCGTTCCGGCTCCCGGAGGAAGGCCAAGCGGTCGGGTGGCCCTCCCATGTTCTCGTGGCCCCCTTGACATTCGGCGCACGGACACACGGTGCGTAGGTGACTGAGGGGATAGACACTCCGATGCCCATCCATCCAGATGATCTCCATATAATCCTCGTCACGGTTCACCGTGATGTTGCGAGGCATGGGTTTAGGGTATTCCATGGGCTTTCACCTCCTCATTTTCGGCAAGAGATGTTTGGTTATTCTGGCGACGGATGACCACCGATGGACGACGACCGACGAATGACCACCGACGAATGACCACCGACGGACGACGAACGACCAATGATGAAGGTTGTCTCAGCGTCGGTTGTGTTTTCAGCCGAGCCATGGTCATAAATAAGTTGCATGAACGCGTGTAATATGGTACAATGAAATTGGGAGGAGACACAAAGCCGACTCCCGTTGGCGAGGATCGAAGTAAATCCAAGCCCCCCGACTCATTTCTTGCCGACGTATTCGCCTACATCGCCTCAACAGAGCTTTGCGCGCGCGTTTGCTTCGAACCTCGACGTTCCGTCCGTGTAGTCTCCTATCATAAGCACATGGAGGTGAAGAGATGGGTGCGAATGTGTGGTTGGCTTTCGTCTTGGGCCTGCTCGTGGGCTGGCTCATCGAATGGATCATCGATTGGGTGTACTGGCGTCGTAAATGCCGCCAGCTTCGGGAAGAACTCGAACAGTCCCTGCCCTCACGCTCTGGCGACCTGTGGTCCACTGTCCCCCTGGAGGATGATCTCCAGCTGATCAAGGGGATTGGCCCGGTCATCTCCAAGAAGCTGAACGACGCAGGGATCACCACGTTCGCCCAGTTGGCGGAACTGACGGTGGCTCAGTTGGAGGAGATCATCGGCGAAGAGATCAAGCGCCTGGCCGATGAGGAGGAAATCCTCCGACAGGCTCGCGAACTGGCAAATCGCCGGTATCGGTAAGGGAGAGGCATATGAACACGAAACAGGACGTCCGAAAGTACGATACGTTCAAGTTCATCGTTGCCATCATCCTGGCCGTAATCGCACTTTTGTTGTGGTTACGGGGATCTAAACGGCAAGGCCCTGTGGTCAACGTGACACCCGTTCCCACCACGTCACTCACCGTGAGCGCCCCGTCCGTCAAACTCCCCGCATTCCCCACCGCGAACTTCAAATGGCGGTTTGACGAGGCGAAGAAGGTGCTCATGACGCCGGACGGTGTTCCGGTGTACAAGCTGGACGTGGAAGGCAAGCGTTGGGTGCCCTTGATTCCGGACGACCTGAAGGCATCGCTGCC
>JAADDB010000120.1 GCA_013154135.1 Chloroflexota bacterium | reverse complement strand
GCGAAAATGCCGACGTTCCGCCGAGAAATGGAATCGTCCGCGGCCAATGGGAGCTTTTTCTCGCCAGCCCGGCATCAGAGGGCTCAGTCCCGGCGAGGACGCCGGCGTCCCGCCGAGGTGCGGACCCGTCCGCGGCCAAGGTACAACCGAGTTTTGTCCGTCCATCAGGCACGGGTAGGCGGACATGACCACACATCGCGGTTCACGAACGGTAGGGAGCATGGCCGTGCGCCTGCCTAGTACGGGGCGACGAAGGAGAAATCCGGCCTACCCCTCTTAATCGTCAATCGTTACTCATTACTCATGACGCACGAGGAGCAGGTTATGGGATTGTGGACGCTCAAAAAAAAGTTGCTCAAGATGATAGCCCAATTTGCGCCGGGGAATGGCCTGCGTGTGCGGGCCCTCCGCGGGTGCGGATATGAGGTGGGACACCAGGTGTACGTGGGCCCTGATCTCATCGTCCTGGACCGCTTGGAGATCCGCGGGGGGAATTTGCGCATCGGGGATCGGGTGGCTATTGCCGCGGGCGTGCGGTTGGTGACCACGTCGGACCCCAATTTCTCCCTCCTGGGCCAGGTGATCCCCACCGGGAAGGAGGGCATCGTCATCCAAGAGGACGCGTGGATCGGGAGTGGCGCGGTGATTTTGCCCGGCGTGACCGTGGGCCGAGGCGCGATCGTGGGCGCAGGCGCAGTGGTCACCGAGGACGTCCCTCCCTTCACCAAGGTCGCAGGCGTTCCCGCGCGGGTCATCGGCACGGTCGAGTTCCCCCCCGGGGTCACCGACCCCGGCCGTCCGCGCATTCACCCCACCGCGCGCATCCATCCCACAGCGACCGTTTCACCCCGAGCTCATATCGGCGAAAGAACACGCGTGTGGCATCAGGCCCAAATCCGAGAGGAAGCCCACGTGGGCGCGGAATGCATCATCGGCAAGGGCGTCTACATCGGACAGGGTGTGCACATCGGGCATCGGGTGAAAGTCCAGAACTACGCGCTCGTTTACGAAGGGGTGACTCTGGAGGACGGAGTGTTCGTGGGGCCCCATGCCAGCTTCACCAATGACGTGCACCCCCGGGCCGTCAACCCGGATGGCACACTCCAGAGCGCGGAGGATTGGCACATCGTGCCCACGCGCGTGGAGCGGGGCGCGTCCATCGGGGCCAACAGCACCATCGTGGCCGGTGTGACGGTGGGTGCATGGGCCATGGTGGCCGCAGGAGCGGTCGTCACCAAGGATGTTCCCCCCCACGCGTTGGTAATGGGCGTGCCCGCCCGGGTGGTAGGATATGTGTGTTACTGCGGCGAACGGTTGCAGGTGGACGACGAAGGAAAGGTGGGGATCTGTCCCACATGTGGGAGGGAAGTGCGTCTGCAAGAGCGGGAGGAGGGCTCGGCAACCGAGGGTTGAGAGGGCCGCGTCCCCTGCGGGGAAACAGTCGGCCCCCTCCGCCAAACCCTATGCATCCTCCACCAAGCCCACACTGCCGCCACGACGTCGGTCGCCTGCGCCTTCAAAGCCCCGAGCTGTGCGCGCGATGGTGTGCGCGCCGCCGAAGTACATGTGACGCTCGGGCCACGGATTCACCCGGTAGCCCAACGTCTCGAGTTCACGGACAACCTCCGGCGCAATTCCCCCCTCCAGCTGAAGCACATCCGCCTCGAAGTGCACGCGCGGCGCGTTGACCGCGTCCTCCAGGGGGAAGTGGAAATCCAACACGTTGCTCAACACCTGCAAAATCGTGGAGCGGATCCGGGTGCTCCCGCCGCTGCCCGTGGCCAACCGGGGCTTCCCCTCTTCCAGGATGACGGTGGGGGTCATCATGGAAGGCAAGCGCATCCCGGGGGGCAAACGGTGGAATCCCAGGGGATGCAGGTCCTGTTCCCCCAGCATGTTGTTCAGGCTGACGCCCGTATCCCCCACCAAGAAGCCCGCGTTTTCCCCGGAAGTCGTTGTCATGCTCACAATGAGGCCGTGCTCATCCGCGACGCTGATGTGGGTTGTGTGCGGATGCCCGGATTCAAGGGGGGTGGAAAGGACGGGCGGCCGGGTCAGCGCACTCCGCAACTTCTCCCGATACGTGGCCACATGCTCCTCACTCAAGAACCACCGGATGCGTTCGTGCAAGGGACGGGCATCTCGGTCCCAATCCGCGCGGGCCAAAGTGGTGTGGCGCATGGTCTCTGCCAAGAGGCGGATGTGCTCCGTGTGATTGTGCGGGAGTGTCCCCACCGGGAACGCGGCCAACAGCTCCAGGGCAAAGGCGACCAACACGCCCCCAGAAGAGGGAGGTGGTGGGACCAGGAGTGTCTCTCCCCGGTACGAAATCTCCACGGGCTCCCGGCGTTCCACCCGATACCCGGCCAAATCCTGGGCAGTGAGCAACCCGCCGTGAGCTTCCTGGTCCGCGACAATGGCCTGAGCCACCTCGCCCGTGTAGAAGAGGCTGGGCCCCTCCTCGGCCAGACGTTCCAGAGTCCGGGCCAGTTGGGGGAAGCGCAAGCGATCTCCGGCCCGGTAGGGTTCCCCGTTGCGCGTGAAAAGGGCTGCGAGTTCGGGCGTGTAAGTGAATATGGGCAACAAGATGTCCAGCACATAGGCCAGGGATTCGGAGAGAACCACCCCTTCTCGAGCAAAGCGGATGGCCGGTTGCAGCACCTCGGCCAAGGGCAAAGTACCCCTCTCTTCCAACAGAGTGCACAAGCCGGCCACAAAGCCCGGCACCGCGACACTGGCCCGGCCGATGTAGAAGGGCTGCTTCTCCTGACCGAAATCCACCCACACCTGGTGGAAATCCATGTTCCCCCGGGGCTTACCCGAGGGCATGGTGCTCAGGAAATCGTAGACCACCCGTTGATTAGAAGAAGAATCCACAATGAGGGCCAATCCACTGCCGCCGATGTTAATGAGGACGGCTTCAGTCACCACCGAGGCGAACGCGGCAGCCACTGCCGCGTCCACCGCGTTCCCGCCGCGGCGGAGCATCTCCACCCCCGCGGCGACTGTTTGGGGATCCCCCGCAGCAATCACACCTCGCGTCACCACAACCTCCCCATCGGATGCATGAGATAATATCAGCTGGCCTTTGGCTGATGGACCTCTGTCCGTCAGCCAGATGATTTAGAAAGTATAAGACCAAGTTGATAGACAGACAAAACTCCACAGCCTCTTAGCTACGAAAAGGGGACCTGATGAACGGACAAAACTCCGTCCTCCCTAGATCCTCTTTCCATCCAAGCCGCCCCCGTCCTTCACCCGTCCCCCTTAACTGTCAATCGTTACTCATTAACCCTTCCCCCCTCCACTCGATACCCCAAAATCAACCAAAGCCGGGTCCTGTGCTATACTTGTGGCAAATCGGTTCATCCGGACGTGTGGGGGCATTGCATGACGAACCCGGGTCGTGCCCATGATGTGGTAGCCATTGTGGATTTCGGCTCCCAGTACACCATGCTCATCGCCCGACGTGTACGGGAGCTCCACGTGTACAGTGAGATCGTGCCCTGGCACAGGGCTGCTCAGGCGCTTTCCCAACTCCAGCCCAAGGCCCTCATCCTTTCCGGCGGCCCGGCCAGCGTGTACGAACCCGGCGCCCCTACCATCCCTCACGAGTGGCTCGACGGCCGGATCCCCGTCCTGGGCATCTGTTACGGCATGCAAGTACTCGCCCACACGCTGGGAGGACGGGTGGCCCCAGGGCAGAAGCGAGAGTACGGACCGGCCTTCCTCCATCCCCTGGAGCCGGAGCATCCCCTGTTCCGTGGGTTGCCCGCGCGGATGAAAGTGTGGATGAGCCATGGAGATCGGGTGGAGGCTTTGCCGCCCGGGTGGCGGGCCATCGCACGGACGGACAACGCACCCCACGCGGTCATCGCGGACCGGTCAGACCGGCGCATTGGCGTCCAGTTCCACCCGGAAGTGGCTCACACGCCCCATGGCAAGGAAATCCTCGCCCACTTCCTCTTTGACATATGCGGTTGCCAGGGGGATTGGACGCCGTCCACCTTCATCGAAGAAACCATCCGGGACATACGGGAGAGAGTGGGGGAAGCCAACGTCATCGCGGGGCTGAGTGGTGGGGTGGATTCCGCGGTCGCGGCCACCCTGGTCCACCGGGCCGTGGGAGATCAGCTCACGGCCGTTTTCGTGGACCACGGCCTTCTCCGCCTGGGGGAAGCAACCCAAGTGGTGGAGACCTTCCAAAAGGCCATGCGTATGCGCCTGGTCACCGTCCGCGCGGCCGAAGCCTTCCTCTCCGACCTGGAAGGCGTCACCGACCCGGAGGAGAAACGCAAACGTATCGGCCATCGTTTCATCCGGGTGTTTGAGGAGGAGGCCCGGCGTTTGGCCCGCGGCGGGGACTTTCGCTTCCTTGTCCAGGGCACCTTGTACCCCGACGTCATCGAAAGCGCGAGCAGCCGGGACACGGCCACGGCCCGTACCATCAAAACCCACCACAACGTGGGAGGGCTGCCCGACGACATGCGCTTCGAGCTCCTGGAGCCCCTTCGGTACCTGTTCAAGGATGAAGTGCGGGCTGTGGGCTTGGCCTTGGGCCTGCCCGAGGAGATCGTGTGGCGTCACCCCTTCCCCGGACCGGGGTTGGCCATCCGCTGCTTGGGCGAAGTGACCCCGGAACGCCTGGAACGCCTGCGCCTGGCCGACGCCATCTTCCTGGAAGAGCTGCGCGCCGCGGGCCTTTACCGGGCCACGGCCCAAGCCTTTGCCGTGCTCCTGCCCGTACGCAGTGTGGGCGTCATGGGCGACTACCGGACGTACGCGGAGGTGGTGGCCCTGCGCGCGGTGACCACGGAGGACTTCATGACCGCGGATTGGGCCCGTATCCCCCACGACCTGTTGGCCCGCGTGAGCACCCGCATTGTCAACGAAGTCCCCGGTGTCAACCGGGTGGTGTATGATATCACCAGCAAACCGCCGGGCACCATTGAATGGGAATGAGGAGGAGAGAACATGAAACTGGCCATGCTACTTGTGGACAACCAAGCCCGCCTGGGCTGGGTGGGCGACCGTTGGGTCGTCGACCTGGTCGCGCTGGCCTCTCGCGTCTGGGGTGAGCGAGAGGAGGAACATCGACTCATCCTGGGCCTGGGCTTGGACATGATCCTGAGAGCCGATGGTGTGGGCGCGCTGCGGGAAGCCGTCCACGCGCTGGACAAGGCAGTGGGCGGTTTGAATTACGCGCACGTGCGGTATCCCGACGTGGTCTTCGACCGGGAGAACGCACCCCTCCTCCATCCCCTTATCGCACCCTCCAAGATCATCGGCATCGGGCTCAACTACAAGGATCACTGTGAAGAACAAGGCGTGGAGCCCCCGGACCATCCCACCGTGTTCGCCAAATTCCCCTCCGCGCTCCAGCGGCCGGGTGGCTTCATCCAGTGGTCACGGGAGCTGACCCAACAAGTGGATTACGAGGCAGAACTGGCCGTGATCATCGGCCGCGTGGCCCGTCACGTGCGGGCCTCCGAGGCGTACTACTACGTGTTCGGATACACCGCGGCCAACGACGTCTCCGCGCGGGATATCCAATTCGGGGACAAACAGTGGGTGCGGGGGAAGAGTTTGGACACCTTTGCCCCCTTGGGCCCCTGGGTCGTCACCCAGGATGAGATCGGTGACCCCATGAACTTGGCGATTCGCTGTCGGGTGAACGGGGAAATCCGGCAGGAGAGTACCACCGCGAACATGATCTTCAGTGTACCCGAGCTCATCGAATTCCTGTCCCGGTCCTTCACCCTGCTGCCCGGGGACATCATCCTCACGGGCACGCCCGCGGGCGTCGGGATCTTCCGCGATCCCCCGCGCCTGCTTCAGGATGGGGACCGGGTTGAGGTGGAAATTGAGCATATCGGCACATTGACCAACACATGTCGGGAGCTGTAAGGGAGGAAAAGTCCAATGAAACACTACTGGTTCACCGAAGAACACGAGATGTTGCGCCGTGTGGTGCGGGAATTTTCCGAACAGGAAATCCGCCCCAAAATCCGCGAACTGGACGCGAAGGAGGAGTTTGACCGGAGTATCCTGGACAAAATGGGAGAAATGGGATTCCTCGGCGTCTGCATTCCCGTGCGCTACGGGGGCGCGGGGATGGATTACCTCGCACTGGGAATTGTTTCGGAGATGCTGGAATGGGGGGACACCGCGTTCCGGGAGACCATCTCCGTCCACGTGGCCCTGAACAGCCTGGCCATCTTCCAGTGGGGCACGGAGGAGCAGAAGGAGAAGTGGTTGATTCCCCAGGCGCGAGGGGAGAAGATCGCGTGCTACGCGCTCACCGAGCCGAACGCGGGGTCGGATGTGCGGGGCATTCAGACGCGCGCGGTGCGCCAGGGGGATGTGTACATCCTCAACGGGGAGAAGATGTGGATCACCCTGGCCGACGTTGCGGACCACTTCCTCGTCTTTGCCAAGACCGATCCCGAAGCCGGACATCGGGGGATTTCCGCGTTCTTGGTGGAACGGGGGGCGCCGGGCCTGAAAACAGGCACGATCCACGGCAAACTGGGCGCGCGCGCGTCCAACACAGGGTGGATCGTGTTCGAGGACACGCCCGTGCCCGCGGAGAACATGCTGGGCGAGGAGGGCGAAGGGTTCAAGATCGCGATGAGTGCGTTGGACAACGGGCGTTACACAGTGGCCGCGGGCGCGGTGGGCGTCATCCGGGCCTCCCTGGAAGAGAGTGTGGCCTATGCCAAGCAGCGCACCGCGTTCGGTCAGCCCATCGCCAACTTCCAACTGGTCCAACAGAAAATCGCGCTCATGCAACAACGTCTGGACGTGGCAACTCAGCTGGTCTACCATGCGGGGTGGCTGAAGAACCAGGGCATCCGCAACACTCGGGAGACGTCGGTGGCCAAGTGGTATGCCACCGAAGCCGCGTTTGCCTCCGCGAACGACGCCATCCAGATCCACGGCGCGTACGGGTATTCCAACGAGTACAACGTGGAACGGTACTTGCGCAACGCCAAAGGCGCGGTCATCTACGAAGGCACGTCAGAGATCCACACCCTTCTCCAGGCCCAGTACGCGCTGGGGTATCGGAAGGACAAGCCCTTGCGTCGGGAATTGCCCGCGTACGACCCGGAGGAGTGGACCCGGGAGGCGTGAACCCGGTCCCGTGGCCGCGGGCACCACAACGCATCCTGAACAGGCAAACAACCTGTGTGCCGTAGACTGAGAGACGCTCGAGAGAGATGGGGGAGAGGGCATTGGCCTGGGCGCCGGCGCTTTCCCCTATGCCCAATGTGAACACCATCATGAGATGAGGAGGTGTGCCTTGAAATTCACGGTGCTGCTCAAACAAACACCGGATACGGCCGAATTGCCCAAGATCACGCCGGAACAGGCCCTGGCCGGGAACCAGGGCGTCACCAAGGTCGTGAACCCGTGGGATGAATACGCGGTGGAGGAGGGCATTCGGCTCAAGGAGCGGTTTGGTGGGGAAACCGTGGCCATGAGCATGGGGCCCGACGAGGTGGACGAAGCCCTGAAATCGGCTCTGGCCATGGGGTGTGACCGGGCGGTTCGCTTGTGGGACGAGAGTTTTGAGGGCAGTGACGTGTGGGGTACGGCCCTCGTCCTGGCCAAAGGGGTGGAAAAGGACGGCGGGGCCGACGTGATCCTCACCGGGAAAATGTCCGTGGACGGCAACTCGGGCGCGGTCGCGCACGGAGTCGCCTGCAAGCTGGGGGTCTCCCTCCTCACGCAGGTAGCCAAGATCGTGGACATCTCCGACGGAATGATCACAGTGGAGCGATTGCTCGATGAGGGACGGGAGACGGTTCGTGCCCCGCTTCCCGCGGTGGTCTCTGTGGTGAAGGAGATCAACGAACCGCGCTATCCCACGTTCATCCGCATTCGCAAGGCCTCCCGGGCGAAGATCCCGGTCCTCACAGCCGCGGATCTGGGACTTTCGCCCGACCAGGTAGGAGCAGCCGCGGCCAAGGTGAAGTGGACGGAGTTGGTGAAACCTCCGGCCAAGAAGCGAGAAGTGGTCATCATCGAAGGGGAGACTCCGGAAGAGAAGGCCCGGAAGCTGCTCGACTACCTGATGAACGTGGAAAAGGTCATCTAGTTCAGGGAAAAGGAGGCACACACCATGAGCATTTTGGTCTGGATCGATCACTTCGGCGGGAAAGTTCAATCCGCTTCCTGGGAAACGCTGGGTAAAGCCCGGTCTCTGGCCGACGCGACGGATGGCCGGGTGGCCGTTGCGGTGATGGGCACGGATGTGCGTGACATCGCGGAGCAGGCCATTGCCTACGGCGCGGATGTGGTGTACCTCTACGATGACCCGGTGTACGAGCATTTCCGTCTGGAACCGTATGCCGCGGCCGTGAAGGATGCCACGACCTCGGAAAATCCCGCGCTTCTCCTCTTCCCCGCGACGACGCGGGGACGGGATGTGAGCGCGCTGGTCGCCTGTCAGATGGACCTGGGCCTGGCCCCCGACGCCCAGGAGGTGAGCTTCCAGGACGGTAAAGTCCTGGCCGAACGCCCCGTGTACTCGGGGAACCTCATTGCCAAGGTGGTGGTGGAAACCACCCCTGCGGTGGTGTCCCTGCGTCCTCGCACTGCGCCCATGCCCGAGGCGGATACCTCCCGCCAGGGGGAGATCGTGGAGAAGGGCGCGGTCATCGGCGAGGATGCCATCACGACGCAAGTCCTCAACTTTGAGGAGAAGGCCGTGGGCGAGGTGAGTCTGACCGACGCGCGCATCATCGTCTCCGGCGGTCGTGGGGTCAAGGGGCCGGAGGGGTTTGAGCCCCTGCGCGAGTTGGCCCAACTGCTGGGTGCGGCCATCGGCGCGTCCCGCGCGGCTGTGGACGCAGGGTGGATCTCCTACGACCACCAGGTGGGTCAGACGGGCAAGACGGTCCGACCGGACTTGTACATTGCCTGCGGGATCTCGGGGGCCATTCAGCATCAGGCCGGCATGCGGGAGTCCAAGATCATCGTGGCCATCAACAAGGACCCGGACGCGCCTATTTTCCAGATCGCGGATTACGGCATTGTAGACGACCTCTTCAAGATCGTGCCCGCACTCACAGAGGAGCTCCGGAAACGGCTGGATTAGTTCGGGCTGAGGAAATAAGCGTGGGTGGGTGTCGGACGTCGCCCGATGCCCACCCCAATTGTGTGGTGAGCAACCATAGAATTCACACAACCAACACGCTGTCGGTAGCCTCCACGGGCCGGAAGATGACCTCCCGGCCCGTTTGTGTACGGTATTCCTGGGTGACGAACTTGGTCAGTTTGTTCAGGTCATAGGCCGGGACAACCGCGATGATGTATCCTCCATAACAGCCCTCCAGCAGCCGCGCGCCGTACGCGCCAGCTTTGTTCACCAACTCCCACAAGATGTCCAGCTCCTGGGAGGTCACTTGGTAATCCTCCCGTTGGGCCCGGTAAGACGCGTTGAGGAGTTCCCCTAAACGCTCCAGGTCTCCCGCGTCCAGGGCCTGGGCCCCGGCCTGGACACGAGCCCTCTCGGTCACCAGGAAGCGGGCCCGGCGGTAGAGGTCTTCCGGCAGGAGTGCCCGATGTCGCTCCAATTCGTCCCCATCCACGTCGGACCACTTCTGAACGCGGGGAGAATGGGCCCTCAGGAGGGCCAAAGCCTCTTCCGCTTCCTGTTGGCGTTGATGGCACATGCTCCGTATAGTGGCAGGCCGTGCGTTCGCGTCGCAAAGGAGGATCTTGGCCTGGGGGAGGATGGGGTGATACGAGTACTCTTCTGTTTCGCAATCCAGTTGCATGGCATGCCCATGGCGACTTAGGGCCGCGGCCCAATGGGCCACGCGGATGTTATCCGAGCCGATGAATTCCTGCTCTGCGGTCGCGCAAAAAGAGGCCACTTCCTCTTTGGGGATGCCCAAGTCGTCTAACGTATTCCAGGCCCACAGCAAGGCCACTTCCACGGGGGGCCAATACCCTATGCTCGCGTCGGGGAGGATCTCGCTGTGCACCACCCCTTCTATCCCGCGGATGGTGTACCCCTGTTTGCGCAACCACCATCCCACGCTTTGCACATACTTCCCCCAATACATCCGGCCTTGGGGTTTCAGGTGATAGAGGGAAAACTGGAGTGTAACCCCGTCCTGGAGGAAGTGGAGGATGACCTTTTTGTCCGACCGGGGACGCACGGCCAGGAGCACCGTGTGGTCCACGGCCACAGGCAGGAGGAGCCCGGAGTGCGTGAAAGTGTGGGCGCCGAGCAATTCCGCGCATGTGGGAGCGAGGACGCGTACGGCGGGTGTGCCGCGGAACCGGGAGCGGAATGCTTTTTGGACAAATGAAATGCGTTTGAGCAGCGCGTCTAAGTGCACGACTTTTCCATCCCCCCTTGTGCAACTTGTTCATTATACCTTATTTGGGCGGGTATCCGGTATTAGCTGGACTTTGGACAAACGCCCCTGGCCACGAAAGAATTTCCCCTTACTCGTTATTCGTCAATCGTTACCCATCCCTCCCCCCTCCAACATGAATCTTTTGTCATCTTTCCGGCCGGGGATGTTCATCCAGCTTTCATCCTAGTGTGGTATAAGGGGAAGTGTGGGGGCTCGGTGTTCTTGTAAAACGGTGGGACCTGAGGTAAGTGAGCATGGCCTGTGGATCGGCGAGCCCCCTTTCTTTTTTCCCTGAAGTGGAATTCCCCCCAACGACGTGCTCCCCGAAAGCGATATCTACCGGACATCTTCCGATATTCCAGCCCAACCATCGGGCCATTTACCCAAAGTCCGGTATAATACACCCGTGCCGGCCCGGACACGGGGCCGTCCATCACAAATATGTCAATGCGAGGCGTAACACATAAGGCGGCTGACCGTTGAGATCAACCCGAACAGACTAACGGGGCTGTCCCAACATCCAACATCAAGGAGAAGGGGAAGATGCGAACCATCCGCGCACGTGGCTGGGCCATGTGGTTGGTCGTTCTGGTAAGCCTGAGCATGTCTCAGGTTCTCGTTAGAGCCTCCGGTGGGACGGAGGTCACGGAGGGGGCTCCTGCTTCCACGCAGGGGGCCTTCATCACCCGGCCGGCCACGGCCTGGAGGGAAGTGTGGAACGCGGAGGGCACTCTCTACGCGGCGGCCTCCCCCGCTTCCGACCCGGAGCACGTGCTCTGGGCTGTGGGTGACGAAGGGCGCCTGATGCGCACCCGCGATGGCGGACATTACTGGCGCTTCTCCCGCGTTCCCGGGCGCCCCACCCTGCGCGCGTTGGTCCTTTGGGATGAGAACCAAGGGATGGCCGCGGGCGAACAGGGCGCCCTCTACATCACCACCGACGGGGGAGACACGTGGACACAACGCCCCGCGCCGTCCCAGGAGGACTTCTACACCCTGGACGTGGAGGGGGACACCATCTGGCTGGGGGGCAAAGAAGGGCTTTTCATCAGCCATGACCGGGGGAACACGTGGAAGCGTCTCCTCACCGTGCCGGTGCGGGCTTGGGCTCGGGGCGAGGGGCTATGGGTTGTGGGCACGGAGGACGGTCGAGTCCTGGTGAGAACGGGGGAGGAAGGTCCCTGGGTCGAACGTCAGGTGGACACTCGGGCCGTTCACGACATCGCGGCCTGCACCCGTTCGGGGCACACCACGTGGTACATGGCCGGTGCGGACGGTCTCCTCGCGCGCGCGGACACCCCTGGTGGCCCGTGGACAGCCTTCACCCTCCCGCGGCCGTATGCGCTCTTCGCCCTCACCTGCGAGCCGGACGGCGATGCATGGGCCGCGGGGATGGGGGGATACGTCTACCAGATTACGGGGGACCAAGTTCTCCTTCACCAGGCGAACAAGGAAATGCGGACCCTCTACGCGATCCTCAGCCCTAAGAAGGGGGACCTGTGGGTTGTGGGCGACGGGCCCGACATCCTGCGCCGGGAAACTCCGGACGACCTGTGGGTCATGCAAAACGGCGGCCGGCTGGTCAACCTGTACGAGGTGGACTTTGTCAACGACCGGGTTGGGTGGGCCGTGGGAGAGCGGGCTCGCTTCAACCAGGGGCGCTGTAACGGCATCGTCCTGCACACAGAGGATGGCGGCGAATCCTGGGCCGTCCAACCCCTCACCCCGGACCAGGACACCTATTGCGATGCCCATCCCGCGGAGGCGAATTACGGTTGGCTGTGGGGCTTGGACTGTGTGGACGAGAACCACTGTTGGACCGCGGGGCGGTATGGGCGCATCTTCTACACAGAAGATGGGGGACGCACATGGCAGCGCCTCCCGTCCGGCACGAGCAAGTGGCTCCACGAAGTGGCCTTCCCCTCCCTCCAGCGGGGGTACGTGGGCGGGAACTACGACCCTGCTCGGGGCCACAGTGTCTTCCTCCGCACGCGGGATGGGGGACAGTCGTGGGAGGACATGGCTCCTCCCATTGGCCTTCCCCTCTACGCGGTGGACGCGTATGACGAAATGCACGTGGCTGCCGCGTCGGACCAGGGCGCCATCATTGTCTCTCACAATGGGGGAGCTTCCTGGTATCGCACCAACGCACCTCATCGGATCAACCTGCGGGCCATCACCTGGTTGGATGAGGAGAACCTTTGGGCCGCGGGCGCGTACGGTTACCTTATTCACTCGGTGGACGGAGGTCGCACGTGGCTTTACAAAGAGGGTGGGGGCGGCACACACGCTCGGGATTGGTGGGGCATCGAATTCACCCCGGACCGGAAAGTGGGGTTCATGGTAGGGGGCTTGTGTCCGCGGCACGACAACTTGGGCCAGTGCTATCCCGAGCACACGGGGTATACCGGAGGACTCATTGCCATCACCTTCAACGGAGGGCGTTACTGGGTCTACTACACCACGCACACCCCGCGCACCTTGCGGGATGTGCGGGTGTTGGACCGGAATCACGCCTGGGCCGTGGGGGACGCGGGCACCATCCTCCTCTACCGGGGGGAACCCTCGCGCACATTTGTCCTCAAAACTTCTCAGGCCCCTCGCGTGGACGGATATCCCGGGGATTGGACGGTGGCCAACGCGTTGGTCCTGAATTCGGCCAACGCGGATGGTGTGTGGGGCGCGCGTCCCAACGGGGATGAGGATATCTCGGCTCGCTTTCGCGTGTGGTGGGATGAGAGGGGACTGTACATGCTGGCGCGGGGGCTTGATGACGAGCCCGCGGTTGGCGACGCGTTGACCATTGCCTTTGACATGGACGCGGATGGGCAACCCGACCCAGAAGACACGCGCCTGCACGTGAGTGTGCCCATCACGGGCACCCACATTCTCGTATCCGAGTCTTCGGGGGTGGCCTACGCCATACGTCGGGATGACCGAGGTTGGTGGTTCGAAGCGGGATATCCTGCGTCCTTCTTCCGCGGATCGTGGGGCCATGACCGCCGCATTGGTTGGACGGTCAAATTGCGGGATGTGGACGGCGGTCAGGAGACGGTGCTGATCCGGGACGGGCGTCAGGTGACCCCGAACCCGGAATTCGGTGCGCTCATCCTCCTGGACAACGAAGTGCGTCTACAATCGGGCGCGAACGACTACACGGACAGTGTGGACGCGTGGATCAGCAACGAGTGGGACAAGCGTTCCACGAACTGGTGGAACGGTCGCACCTTGCACATCACCGCGGGGGACTATCGGGACGTGTTAGTGCGCTTTCAGATTCCCATGCTCCCGCGGGGCGTGACCGTGGAACAAGCCCAACTGGAGCTCTTCACCACGGAGGAGCACGGGGGCAGTGGGCCCTTGTCCGTGGGTGCTTACCCCCTCCGGCGGGATTGGCTTTTCGACCAAGTGACCGGGTTAGAGGCCATGCGTGGCGTCCCCTGGGGCAAGCCGGGAGCCAACGACCCGGAGCTGGACCGTTGGGCCGAGCCCACGGATGTGGTGGACGTGGACGCGCCGGATGCCTGGTTCACCTGGGATATCACCCCCGCGGTGCGGGATTGGGTGGAGAACCCGGAGCACAATTACGGTTTGATCCTCAAATCCTTCCAACCGGGGTATAATCCACGGTACACATTTACCAGCGAGGCGCACCCTGTGGCGCCTTATGAGGACAAACATCCCATCCTGCGCGTTCGGTATCGTGTGCCCGTGCCCGAAACGTGGACGACCTACGTGCCTTTTGTCAGGTATTGAGTTGGTGAAGGAGCACAGGAGGTTGGGTGTTGTTCGGGCGTAATCCGTCAAGCGATCTGAAGGAGTTTCCTATGGGGCGAATATTGGTTCAATCCCTTTTTCCGACACACGCGCGAGCCCGACGTTGGGTTCACGCGTTTCTTGTCCTGTTGACCCTGCTCACATCCTTGGCCTCCGGAGGTTTTCCTGTGGCCCGGGCCGCGACCGCGGCCGCCACGGTGGATCCGGATGCCGGGGATGGGTATGTCCTGTGGAGCACGGTGTGGTACGGCCAGGGGGATCTGACGGATGTGTTCTTCCTGGATTCCCAACATGGGTGGGTGACGGCCACTTCGGGCCGGGTGTTTCGTACCATCAACGGAGGACACTCCTGGCACATGGCCCAGTGGCGGCCTGACCCTTGGGCCCATCGACCGCGCAGCGAAGGTCCCATCCTCCGGGGCGTTGCCTTTACCACCCCCCTGCGCGGCTGGGCCGTGGGCGATGGAGGGCTTATCCTCCGCACCTTTGACGGCGGGGACACCTGGCACGAGCAGGCATCCCACATCTCCTCCCCTCTCAACGCGATCGCGTTCGCGGCCGACGGAGTTCACGGCTGGATCGTGGGCAACAACGGCGTCATCCTGCACACCGGGGACGGGGGCGAGACGTGGACCCGTCAACGACCGGGTGTAGGGGTTCACCTCTACGGGCTCCACATCCACGACGCCCAACACGTCTGGGTCGTGGGTCAGAACGGCTACATCCTCTACACCGACGACGGCGGAGCTCACTGGACCACCCAGCGTTCAGGCGGCCAGTACCTCCAGGACATCCTCTTCCTGCCCGATGGGGAGACGGGATGGGCTGTGGGCAACGTGGGCACGGTTTGGACCACCACGGACCACGGTCAGACGTGGACCGCGGAGGATGCGGGCACATCCCAAAACCTGTTGGGGGTGACCCGGGACCCCGCGGGGAACCTGTGGGTTAGCGGGTCCTACGGCACGTTGGGGCGGCGCACGCCCGACGGCACGTGGTCTTTCTGGAATGTGGGCATCAACCGGCGCTTTGAGGCCATCGTCTACACGGACCGTTTTTGGATGGCCGGGGACATCATGACCCTGTACACGGCGACTTCCCCTGACGGACCGTGGTACAACCCCTTGGGCGGCAACATCACCACCCTGGGCGGCATCGCGCTGCCCGATGGCGTCCACGGGTGGGCTGTGGGCCGTCGGGCCAACGTGCCTTCGGAAAAGGCCGGCGTCATCCTGCGCACCGAGGATGGAGGGTGGTCCTGGTACGCGCAGGAGTACAGCGCGTCCCCTGGGTACTTCAACCGGGTGGCGGCCGTGGACGCGAACACCGCCTGGGTCGTGGGAGAACATGGGGGGCAGATCCTCCACACCGAGGATGGGGGAGCCACCTGGGTGCGACAGGCGGGGGGCACCAGCCGGGAAGTCACGGATGTGGCCTGTGCGGACGCCCAACGCTGTTGGGCCACGGTGGACACGCCCCCCAACACGGATCCCCTCATCCTGGTCACGGATGACGGGGGAGCGCACTGGCGTGTGCAGAGCTTGGGCTCCAAGTTCGTCCGGCAACTGCCCGCGATCAGCGTCAACGTCACCCCGGACGGTCGGGGCATGATATACAACTTGTACGGGGAACACCTCATCACCCGGGATTACTTCCTCACCACCCAGCGTTCCATCTTCTCCGCGGCGGCTCACGGCCAATGGGATGTGGACCTTTACGACGGGGATCTCATGTTCAGCAGTGGCATGCACGGGCAAATCGTGCGCATGCGCGAGGGCGAATATGTCCCCCTCAAAGCGGACGCGGACAAGCGGCGCTGTGAAGCCCGGGCCGGACTCACCTACTGCAACTTCAAAGGTGGCGGTGGCAGTGACATGTGGGAGTGGTTCGGCGTGGGCATCATCAACCCGCACCATGTCATTGGCGTGGGGGGAAAGTGCTCCTCCTACCGGAACGTGGGCGGGGTGTACGAATGTGTCGCGTTCTCGGGGGGCATGTTCGGCTACACGTCGGACCCGGGGACCATCGGCACGTGGACGGTGTACGACGACCCGGACGATTTCTCCCAGTACGGTCGGGTGGGGACGCCGGGCCGACTGCGGGATCTGTGGGTGTGGCGCAGTGATGCCACCCGAGACCACGTGAGCGCGCCCGGTCCCCGCTGGGACGCGCTGGCCGTGGGCGATGGGGGGTACATCCTGGGCTACCGCGGCCTGCCCCATCACCTCTTCGCCTATCCCATCGACCCCCAGCCGTCTGTGGACGGTCGTTTGAGCGAATGGGCCGAGACGCCGGGACTGGACGTTTCCGGGGAGAACGCGGATCGGGTGGGCATTGCCCGCCCCGATTCGGACGCGGACCTCTCGGCCCACTTGCGGGCTCGGCGTTCGGGCAACATCCTCTACCTGGGCATCCGCGTGCGGGATGACCACATCCAGGTGGACGATCACCGAGCTCGGATGGATGATGGTGTGCGCGTTGCCCTGGACGGCCGGCACGACGCGGTGTCCGGCGGCTTGGATGATCTGGTCATCTGGGTGAACGCGGCCGGTGAGTATCAGGTGGAGACGGGCTTTTCCAGCGCGCTCATCGCGGTCGGGGTTCAGCCCACGGACGACGGGTATGAGGTGGAATTGGCCATCAGCGCCTCCTCCCTGGGCTTGGGCTTGGACGGCGATCCCACATGGGGTATCACCTATGAGGTGTGGGATGACGACGATGGCGGTCCTCCGGACCACATTTTGGGGTCCGACGGGCCGGGCGCGTGGGGCAGTCATCCGGACATGGCCACGTTGACCATCTTGGGCCCGGAGATCTCCCTCCAACGCTACATGAACCGCTGGTCCTGGACCCAGCACACGCACATTCGCTCCTGGTCGGGGGGGAATGACTGGCGCGCGTACAACTTCGGCTACTACGGTACGCTGGACATGACCGCCCGGGGCGTGTATGAGATGCTGCTCCAGTTCAACGTGGACATCCTCCCACCCAGCATGGTGATTCAACAGGCCGAGGTGCGGCTCTTCACCGCGGAGAAGTACGGCTCCGGCACCTTGCCCGTCCAACTCCACCGGGCCTTACGATCCTGGAATTTCGAGGAGGCTACCTGGTATCAGGCCGACCGGCGTGAGTTCTGGGCTCAACCGGGGGCTCAACCGGGGGTGGACTACGCGGCAACCCCCGAATGGACGACGACCGTCGTCGGGCCCAACGGGTGGTACACCTGGGATGTCACCCAGCTGGTGCGGGATTGGGTGAGCGGGCGTCAGGCCAATTACGGCATGCTCCTGCGTTCCAACGCGGAGCGGGGACCGGAATTCCGCTTTTATCCCAGTAACGCCCATCCCTACTACCGGGCTCGGTCCCCTCGGCTGCGCATTCGCTACCAGATCCCCTGGCCCGGGGCCACACCGCCGCCCAC
>JAADDB010000123.1 GCA_013154135.1 Chloroflexota bacterium | reverse complement strand
TCGGGCACCTGAGATGGCAAGAGCCGTCCCTCTTTCCCCTGCTCCCAAAAATGGCCCACCCGGAGCCAGCGGATGAGGAGGACGACCAGCAGGAGGGCGCTGGCCACGGTAAGGATGGTGCCCGTCGCGTGTCGGCTCCAGTAGACCACCTGTGCGGAAAGGGTGAGGAGGAAGGCCGCGAAAAGGGCCTTCCTGCGACCGATCACCTCGCGCAAGCTGTAGGGCAGGAGGATGAGAAGGGTGCCCACCAACGCGGATCCGAAGCGGGCCAACCCGTCGTTTCCCCCTCCGATGAAAAAGAGAAGCCATTGCCACGCGTAGGCCAAAGGGCTTACGCGGAACACTTCTTGATGGCCCAAGGGCGGATGAGCGTTGTGCCAGGCCAGCCAGGCCTGATGCGCCTCTGCAGGACTTAGGGGACGCACGTGAATCCAGAGGAAACGGGACACAAAGGCGAAGAGGAACAACAGCGCGTACAGAGCTTGTTCCGCCGTCCACCAGGTAGAGTGAACCCGAACTTCCTCCGCGGGCTCGTATGTCCAACGCACACCGCCGGCTGTGGACATGGGGGTTTCGGATGCCTCCGTCATAGTACTCCTCGGGTGCTGTTTGGCCGTAAATATATCACGGGTGAGGATGCTGGTCAAGGTATGGGAGGAGCGATTAACGATTAATGAGGAACGATTAAGAGGGGGTTGGCTGAGGGGCGAGGTATCGTTACTCCTTACGTCAATCAGCCGAAGTCCTATCAAGTTTTGTCTGTCATTCAACCACTCCATATAATTAGAGAAGAGGGGCGGTGGCGGAATTGGCAGACGCAGGGGACTTAAAATCCTCTGGGGTTCCCCCCGTGTGGGTTCGAGTCCCACCCGCCCCATCTAATAGGCGGTCGTTGTCCGAGTGGACCATGGATGGCCGTGAGCATCCATGGTCTATTCTTTGACTGGGGGATGCGATTCCATCCGCGTCGCGCTTTTAGGGAATATCTCCCATGACATCATCCCCCGTCCATGTTGACAGCGCTGGGTGAGTGCGTATAATCGGTCTATTGGACATTTCTCTGTGATATGTCCTTTCTGCCTTTGGCCGCTTCCGCGTGCCCGGAGGCTTGACCGAAGGTAAACCCAAAGAAAGGAGGATGTGAAATCGTGCGCGATTACGAAATGGTCTTCATTGCACGCCCCGCGGTGGAGGGGGAAGCCCTACAAGCTCTCATCGAACGCCTACATGACGTCATCAACGCGGGCGGTGAGGTCCTAGAGACCGACGTGTGGGGCAAGCGAGAGCTGGCATACCCCATCGAGAAAGAGCGGGAAGGCATGTACTTCCTCATTCGGGCCCGAATGGATCCCAACCACGTGTCCGAAGTGGAACGCACCATCCGCTATACCGACCAAATCATCCGCCATCTCATTGTCCGCGTTCCCGAATAGCCGACAAATGGGTATGCGGACACGGTCTATCAAGATGTAGGCAGCGATACGTGTAGAGAGGAGTGAGGAGATGTCTCGGGGACTGAACAAGGTGATGATCATTGGCAATCTTGGACGTGATCCGGAAATGCGGTACACACCCAGCGGTAAACCCGTAACCCATTTCCCCGTCGCCACCAGCCGTTCATGGGTCACATCGGACGGTGAGCGGCGTGAGGCAACGGAATGGTTCAACGTGGTTGCATGGGGCAACCTGGCCGAAATCTGCAACCAATACCTGCGCAAGGGCTCTCGGGTGTACATCGAAGGACACCTGCAAACCCGAAGCTGGGAGGATGCGGAAGGAAACCGGCACTACCGCACCGAATTGGTGGCCAATGAAATGATCATCCTGGACAATCGGGCCTCTCATCAGGAATCCCAATCGGACCTGTTTGAAGAGGACGACCTGGCATTCTAACCCCTAGATGGGTGTACCCATTCTGAGGACTAAAAGAGGTTGACCGAGCAGTAGATTTTCAGACGAGTGGAGGCAAACACATGGCTCAGAACACCGGTAACACGCAACAAACCGCGGAGCGTCGCCCCAGCCGACCGATGCGACGCCCTCGCTACCGCCGGAAAACCTGCCCCTTCTGCGCGGAAGGCGTAACATATATCGACTACAAAGATCCGAACATCTTGCGCCCATACCTGGATGAGATGGGCAAAATCCGCGGCCGGCGCAAGACGGGCGTGTGCGCGAAGCACCAGCGCCGCCTGGCCGTGGCCATCAAACGGGCCCGACACTTGGCCCTTCTCCCCTTTGCTCCAAACCACCTAAGGGGATTGGACCTGTAAACCCACGAACACATCACGCCACGACGACATGGACCATGAACCGGTCGTCGTGGCTTTCCTTCGACTTTCAACAGGAGTATTGGCGTACACATGGCACAAAAGCGGAAAGAAAAAGTCAAGCGGGAAACGCGACGTCAGGCCAAACTGCGCCGCAAAGAACGACAGCGGGAACGCCTCGTCCTCATCGGACTGGGCATCCTGGTCTTAGCCATCATCCTCATCCTGGGATATGGACTTCTTCACCAGTACGTCCTAGCCCCGCGGGCCCCGGTAGCCAAAGTCAACGGCACCCCCATCCCCACCGCGGCCTTCCAACGTCGGCTTGCGTACCAACGCTTCCTGCTGCAATCCCAACTCCAACAGTGGAGAGAACTCCAGCAACAACTGGACCCGAAAGGGGAAAACCCCTTCATCACCCAGCAGGTGAACCAACTCGCTTCACAAGTAAACGACATCGAGGGGCTCAGCCTCCAGGTGCTGGACCAGATGATCGACGAAGTCCTCATCCGGCAGGAAGCGGAAAAGCGGGGCATCACCGTCACCCCTGAAGAAGTCCAACAGCGGATCTACCAGTTCTTCGGCTACGATCCAGAAGCGGCCAAAGCCACGCCGGAACCGGTCACCGAACCCGTCACCGACACCCAAGCCCCGCCCACACCCACTCCCATGACCGAAGAGGGGTTCCAGAAGCTGTACGCGGACTACCTGCAACGCATCGCCAAGGAGGCCATGGGCTTCAGCGAAGAGGAATTCCGCCAGCTGGTGGAGGTGGAAATCCTCAAAGAAAAACTGATGAAGGAAGTGTGCAAGGACGTGCCCACCACGGAAGAGGCCGTCCACGCCCGACACATCCTCATCCCCATCGAAACGCCCACCCCCGAACCCGTGGGTGAGGGCACCCCAACCCCCACTCCCGACCCGGAACAGGTGAAACAAGCCGAGGAAGCCGCGTACCAAAAGGCCCTGGAAATCAAGAAGAAGCTGGACGAAGGCGCGGACTTCGCAGCCCTGGCCAAGGAATACTCCGCGGATCCTGGATCCAAGGATAAAGGAGGCGACCTGGGTTGGTTCGGACGGGGGAAGATGGTGAAGGAATTCGAAGAGGCCGCGTTTGCCCTCAAACCGGGGGAGATCAGCGAGCCGGTGAAAACGCCCTTCGGCTACCACATCATCCAAGTGTTGGAGAAGGACCCGAACCATCCCCGGGACGAGGCAGAAGTCAAAAGCGACTTGGAAAACTGTTTCCGGGAATGGCTGGCAGAGCGCCGTGCGGAAGCCCAAATCGAACGCCATTGGTCCGTGGACAAAATCCCGCCCCAGCTTCGACAACCCGCTCGAGTTAGGCCGTAAGTAACGGGGAGTGGCGATTAACGATTAATGAGTAACGATTAACGATTAAGAGGTTGGCTGAAGGGCGAGGTAGGCCGGGATGGGTGAGGTCTAACGCATAACGAGTAACGAGTAAGAGGGGCGGAAAACCATCATGGGCCGGGTGTGACGATTCCCGGCCGGTCATGTCCCCTATCAGAGCCCCCGCAGGGGGCTTTGCAAAACGATTAACGATTAATGAGCAACGATTAAGGGGTTGGCTGAAGGGCGAGATCGGCCGGGATGGGCGAAGAGTCTAACGCATAACGAGTAACGAGTAAGAGGGGCGAGAGGGCCCATCTCTGCTCGTTTGTGGCGATGCTCGGCCGGTCATGCGTCCATATAGAGCCCCCGCAGGGGGCTTCCCATT
>JAADDB010000290.1 GCA_013154135.1 Chloroflexota bacterium | reverse complement strand
GAGGTCTGGCTTCTGTCGGAACCCATGTCCAAGGATGTGCTGGGAACCGGGTTCCTGAACATGCCCCTTCTCACCGTGCGAGGGGATGGTCACCCCCTGCCCTCGGCCTGGGGTGGGGCCAACACGCTGGTGTGGGACGATGACAACTGTCTCACCCCCGACGCGTGTCGGAAGGCGCCCTTGCGGATGCTGCTGCGTGTCCCGCTGGTCGGCGTCTCTCCCGACGCGCTCCCCTCCCGCCTGGATATCACTCTGGTGGGTGTGCGCTGGCAGGTACCGGGCGAATGGAACCTGAAGGTACGTCCGGAGCGTCTGTTCTGGGAGATGAAGGGGAAATAGCCGGTGGCCGTTGGCAGATGGCCGTTAGCCGAGAGCGCGGAGGGTGGAGATGGGCCGAATTCGACGTGTTGTGCTCATTCTGATCATCCTGTACCTGCTGGTGGGTTTGGGGTTTCACTGGCAGTGGAAGCAGGCCCAACACGCGTGCGATGATCTCCTGCGGGCTCGCGGGGAATTCGTGGAACCGGAGATATTCCCTGTGTTGGGCATCTTCTTTGACATGACCTGGTGGCCGGTCTACGCGGCCGCGAACGTGTACCACACCGGCCGGGTGTTCGCCACTCCGTGTGATCGTGCCGTAAGGTAGGGGGAGAACGGTTTTGTGAGCGTGGCGGGCATAAGTAGACCATCGACGGTGGACCGCCGACCACCGACCACCGTATGGTTCTTTCCGTCCCGTCCGCCAAGGGGCTACCGGGTTCCGTCCATCCCACATAGGGCTGCAGGTGGTGTGACTTGAGGAGGACAATCATGCAACGGACGCGTGTGTCAATCCTGTTGGCCGTTATTCCCGGGCTGATCATCCTGGTCAGCACGCTCTATCCCATGTACACTCGACACCTTCTGCTGCTCGCGAGTGCGTGGGTCCTGGGAGTGCTGGTTGTGGCCTGGCGACGTGGGCGCGTCCCAGAGTGGGGCATCCCGGCTGTGGCCTGGGTGTACGTGGCCTTGATCGCGATGCCCCTTTGGTTGGGGCACGTCTTGGAACGAAAGGGAGTCGGTGGGGATGTCGTCGTTGGGCTGGTGGGGATCGGGCCTTTCGTCCTGCTGGGCTTAGCCCTCGCGGCGTGGGGCGTGCATATCCGGCATGTGTGGTCCCACAGGAGGGGACGCCGCGTGTTGGTCATCGCACTGGGCCTGGGTGTCCTGGGCGGCCTACTCCAGAGCGTCGCATCCCTGTGGCTTCCCGCGCGGCCGGGGACACCCGCTTTTCAGCAGTTGGATGTGATGGTCTTCCTGACCTCACTTCTCCTGGAGATGGGCCTGGCCGGGCTCCTCCTCGCCGCCCTGGGGCTCACGCGACGGTGGACGTCCCCGCGATCCTCGTCCGCGCTCATGCTCATCGGTGTCCTGGGCTACTTTCTGTGGGCCTTTTGGCTGGAGTTCGACTATGGGTTGGTTGGATCCGGTTACCCCCGGTTGATGAACCTCTGGTTCGCGTTCTGGCTGACGCTGGTGCTGCCCGCGGCCGCGCTGCTGCCCATCGGACGCCGCCATCCGGTGGGCGTGCTCACCATCGTACTCCTCAGCGCGTTCATGGGGACCGCGGTCCTCGAGGCTGTGACGCGCGTGTCCCCCTCCGCGCTGGACGGGTTGCTCGCGTTCCTCCACGTCTCCCGCCCGGCAGAATCGGTCGCGGTGCCCGGTGCGGGGTCTTGGGCCTACGCTCCGCTCTGGCGGGTGCTGCTTTTCTTCGTGTTCCAACATGTGGGTATGGCCCTGACCGGCCTCATTGCCTTCTTGCTGACCAGCGGAGGGCTGTCGCCTCATGAGGCGCGTGCGACCGCGGAGACATCGGAGGTCTCCATCCCGAGACTCCCGCGCCGTGGTCTCCTCTTCTCCGGCCTCCTCCTGACGACATTGATCCTCCTGGCCGGATGTGTGCCCGCGACGCCCACGCCCGGTTCCGCGATACCCGCGACCGTGGACACACCCGCGACTCCCGCGGCTCTCGCCACGTCCCCTACCCCCACCACCCTCCCCGGCACGGTGACTGTCAAGGGCACGGTGACCGACGTGACGCTCAGCGCCAAGGTCATCCTGCTGGAGACGGAGAACGGCCCTGTGGACGTGGCCCTGACCGACCGCACGCGCGTCCTGGGCCCGGATGGGCATCCCATCGAACTGCGGGACATCCGGCCCGGCTACGTCATCCGGGCCACCGGGCGTCCGGGCACGGAGAAGAGCGTCATCCCGGTCGAAGTACGGGTCCTGGAGGCCGCGGGTAAGCCCACGCCCCCGCCGGACGTGCCCCAAACCATGCCCCCCACGCCCGGCCCCGTGCCCATGACCGCGACGATGTGGCAGCATCTGACCCTGGACGATCTGGGCGTCAGTCTGGATGTGCCCGCGAATTGGCGCGTGGAGCGACGGCCGGGGATGTATATCATTGGGCCTGACGCCGCTCCCTGGCTGGTCGTGGGGGTGCAGGAGATGCCCACGGACTTGGAGGATTTGTTCGACGCGGCGGTGAAGCGGGCTCGCGATTCAGGGGAATCGGATGCTGTGGGGGAGTTGGTGCAAGCGGGAGCCTTCCAGGGTGTGGCGGTTTGGGGACAGCGGAGCGTGTGTGTGGATGTGTACGTGCCCGTGGAGGACCGGGTCATCAAACTCACCTTCATGCCCGAGTTCTGCACCGATGAGGGGACACTGAACAGCGTGGGGGATCACATTCTCGACACGCTGGCGCCAACTTCTCCGACCAGCGAAGCGAGGGGGGCAGGGGGATTTGTGCTGGTGGGCCGGACGGACGGGAGTGTGTGGCAGGTGCCGCTGACGGGTGGGGAGGCCACGCAGGTCCTCCCGCCCGTTGCGGACCCACAAGGGGATGGTTACCGTTGGGCGCTTTCCCCGGACCGACGTTGGTTGGCGTATGTGGTCTTCCGCCGGTGGCGGGAAGAGGAGGCCTCCGGTTCGTTGCACCTGCGCTCCCTGGAGACGGGGAAGGATCGGGTGGTGGTGTCCCACCTGTTGCCCGAGGATACGCCGTGGCAGCAGATGCCATCGGACGCGGATCGGGCTGTGCTGGTGGAGAACTGGCCTGTGTGGGATCACGGGAGCACGGCTTTCCTCTTCCTCTCCGGACATGAGGGGCGGGCAAACTTGTACGTGTACGACGTGCAGGGGGAAGAAGTGGTCGCGTTGGCGTCGCCGCCCCACAACGCGGCATGGCCCGAGTGGTCCCCGGACGACGCCTGGATCCTGTACCACGATGTGGAGGCTTTCGGCACGGGCGCGGGGCCCACAGGGGGCGCGTTGTGGGGCCTGCCCGCGGACCGCACATCCTCGCCCCGGCGCCTGACGCCGGACGATGACCATTTCGAATTCGTCACCGGCTGGGCCAATCCACACACCGCACTCACCCATTACATCAGCCTGATGGGCCCCAGTCACTTCGCCGCGGTGGATGTGGCCACCGGGAAGCGGACTCCGGCCGATGTGGTGTCCTCCATGTGTCAGCCCCGCCGCGGGGTACCCGTGCGCTCTTCCAGCCGTCCGGATCGGGTGATGTACCTGGTCGACCCGCTGAACGGCTGTGCGGACCGGTGGGAGTGGTCGGAACCCGTCCAGGTGGAGGATGGTCTGGGATATGTGGGGCGCTTCCTGAACTTTCAGGTGGAGAAGACGTGCTACGTGTACGAACGGGGCGTGGGGATCCAAGTGAAGCCCCTGCGCTGGTGTGACGGGATCATGTCCCCGGACGGGCGTTACCTGGTCCGGGCGGGGCAGGGGGGACTGGTCGTCACCGACCTGGACAAGGGAACCACCCGGATGTTCGACACCACCGGGGAGCGCGTGCGCCTGCGCTGGGTCGGGCCAGACCATACCCTCCTGGTCGCCCAGCCCATGCCCACCGGCTTAGCCCTCTACCGATTACAGCCGGAAACCGGGGAGTGGGTGTTCTTGCTTGATAAGGTATCTCTCCTAAACCGCATCATGCCGTGAGTAACGATAAACGATTAACG
>JAADDB010000299.1 GCA_013154135.1 Chloroflexota bacterium | reverse complement strand
ATTCAGTCGATTGGATTCAACGGAACCGATTCCGTTGGGGAGAAAATCTCGGAGATTTCTTTCTCGAGGAGAACTGTTTTGTGTGGGTGGTGGGCGGGCGAAGCCCGCCCACCACCCACACAAAACTCTTTCTATGCACGGGGCGAGAACGTCGGAACCCCGCCCAGGTGCGGACCCGTCCGCCGCCAATAGGGACTTTTTCTCGAGGCCTGGCCCGCGGCCCGGCATCGAAGGGCCAACCCGGCATTCTGTCCTTTAATCGTCAATCGTTACTCATTACTCGTTATGCCACGGCCCCGTCCGCCGCCGGGGTACTACCGAGTTTTGCCAACCAAATTGCATCCAAAGTCCCAATACTAAGGAGGTGAACAAAGGCATGACCAAGCAACTCCGTGTGGGTATTGTAGGAGCAACCGGTGCTGTAGGCCAACGATTCGTGCAACTCTTGGACGGACATCCGTGGTTCACCATCACCGCGCTGGCCGCGTCCGACCGCTCGGCAGGCCGGACGTACCAGGAGGCAACCCGCTGGATTCTCAACACGCCCATGCCCCCCTCCATCGCGGAACAACAGGTCCTGCCGGCCACGGCCGAAGCGTTGAGCGGCTCATGCGACATCATATTCTCCGCGCTGCCCGCGCGAACAGCACGAGACCTGGAACCCCAACTGGCTGCCGCGGGCTTTCCCGTCTTCTCCAACGCGTCGGCCTTGCGCATGGAGCCCGATGTGCCCTTGATGATCCCCGAAGTCAACCCAGACCACCTGGCTCTGGTGCGAGTACAGCAGAAAAGACGGGGGTGGAAGGGCTATGTGGTCACAAACCCCAACTGTTCCACCATCCACCTGGTCCTGGCCCTCAAGCCCTTGCAGGATGCCTTCGGGCTGGACAAGGTCATGGTGACCACGCTGCAAGCCCTGAGTGGCGCGGGATATCCCGGCGTCCCGTCGCTGGACATCATCGACAACGTAATCCCCTACATCCGGAACGAGGAGGGGAAGATCGAAAGTGAACCCCTCAAACTCCTAGGTCAGTACACAGGCCAGGGGATTGACTTCGCGGATATCCGCATCAGCGCGGCCGCCCACCGGGTAGCCGTGGTCGACGGACACCTGGAAGCGGTGGTTGTGCAGTTCAAACGCCGGGCGACGCTGGAGGAGGTACGAGAGGCCCTGCGGACTTTCCGCAGTGTCCCCCAGGAACTGAACTTGCCCACAGCGCCCGATCCCGTGATTGTGCTGCGGGAAGAGGAGGATCGTCCGCAACCCCGTCTGGACCGCGACGCGGGGCGCGGCATGGCCACAACCGTCGGCCGATTGCGCCCAGACCCGATCTTGGACTACAAATTTGTCCTCTTAGGGCACAACACCATTCGGGGAGCAGCCGGAGCCTCCATCCTCAACGCGGAACTGGCCCTGGCCACCGGTTACCTGTAGGCGCTGGCGGGACAGAACTCAGAAAGAGTTTTTGGTGGTGGGCGGGCGGGCAAAGCCTCCCACCACCAAAAACAGTTCTCCAGGAAAGAAATCCACGGGTGTTCCTCTTCCAGCCCTGGCCTATCCGAGCCGACCGCATCCTCCGGCCCATTCCCCCTTACCCGTTAATCGCTACTCCTCACCTGATAAATCACCAACCCCGAGGGGAGCTTGGGGTAAAAATACGTGGCCTTGGGCGGGGCGATGAGGCGGGCATCCGCGATGGCCCGGAGTTGGGCTAAGCTGGTGGCCGCGACCAAAACCACCATGCTCCACCGCCCCTGACGCACCTCCTGCACCAGCCGGTCCCCGTCGGGCCGGAACGCGATGACGCGCTTTTGTTCCTGGGGTGTCTCCCCGATACCGACACCAGGGCCCAGGAGGAAGCGCTGCACGTGATACACAGCCAACTCCCCAATGGGCGGGGGCACTTGGCTCAACGCCTCCTGCACGTACGACCGGTCCAAACGCAAATGCAGCTTGTAGGCCGGCCCATCGGGGAAGACCAAGGCCACATTCGAATCCCCCGGGTGCAGACGATGCAACCAACGCAACAGGGCCTCATCATCGGACACGGGCGTCACATCGTACGCCTGGGCGGCCGCTGCCAGAACCCGCTCGCGCTGCACAGGCAGGGAAGGGTGAAGCGCCCGGTGGGTGGGCAGAATCGTCACCCCCGGATCTTCGAACGCGGCCACGTAGAAAAACGCGTAATCATAGGGCTGACCGGGAGGCGCGTCCGGGTATTGCTCCCGCATCCAACGCTGGTAGTTGAGCGCGGTCTCATAACGGTGATGCCCGTCGGCCACGTAAAATGTGGTGGTCTGGAGGTGTGCGGCCAGGCGGGAGATGAGATGCTCATCCTGCAGAACCCACAACGTGTGTTCCACCCCTTGATCGTCGGTGAAGCGGGCCGCCTCGGGGAGCTGGGTAGTTTGCTGCAAGATCCCCCGCACCGCAGCTTGAGGGTCCGGGTAAAGGGCGAAGATGGGGCTGAAGTGGGCATGGGTGGCCTTGAGCAGCGCGAGCCGGTCGGCCTTCGCGGTGGGGAACGTTTTCTCGTGGGGGAGGATACCCTCCCCCCAGGGGCTGAGGAGAAGGCGCCCGATGAGTCCCACCCGCTCCTTTTGTTCGCCCGTGTACGTGGAAAAACGCTGGCGCAGCACGTAGAAGGCCGGCTGCTCCTCCTGTTGGAGGATGCCCTCCCGTTGCCAGGAGCGGAGCGTTTGCGCGGCTTGCTGGTATGCCTCGGGGGAGGTGGGGCGATCGGCCCTGGGGTCGCCCAGGATGAGGCGGATGATGTTGTACGGATGGCGTTGTTCGTACACGCGTCGGGCGTGTTCGTCGATCACATCGTAGGGCGGAGTGAGCACCTGGGCCAGAGGAATGGTGGCCGCGTAGCGCCAGCCTCGGAAAGGGGCAAAGCGCGGGGGCGTGTTGTGGATAACCTGTGGATTCCTTGTGGATTCTCTGGGGACCTGCATAGGAAAACCTCCCCTCGGCAAAAACCGGTTTTTGGACAAACGGCTATGCTAGTCGGTATAACGAGTAACGAGTAAATTTGCCCCTCACCTTAATCGTTACTCAATCCCCCTCGTAAACCCCACCAACGCGTAGTACCCCGACGTAGCCCCTATCCCCAAGATATGTCGGAAAGCCTGGGCCAGGGCCGGGGTATCCCCCTGCTCCCACGCACGAACGACCCGATGCCAGGGTTCGGAATACGCGCGCGCCAGCGCGTACCGCAACCACGTCGCGCTCAACTGAGTCGTGTGGGGCAAAGCATGTTGGCGCACTGCTCGGGAGAGCATGTCGGCCATGGAGGAGGGGCCCGCCGCCTGAACCGCGGCCAAAAGTCCCAACAGCGCATCATCTCCCGCGGGCGTCAGACCGGGACCCAGGCCGGCCAACATCGCGACGCCCCGAGCCACAGACGCCACATCCCCCTCGCGTAGAGCCCTCTTCACCGCGGCAATCCCCTCATCGATCCGCTGCCGGATCAAGCGCAACAACCGCCCCTTCTCCTCCCGTTCGGACAGGACTTGGGTGGCCACCTTCCGCAACAAATCCACCCCCTCCCCATGCGGGGGCCACCGCACCTGGGGGTCCCACACCTCCTGGGGAGACGTGGGAATCGTGTGGTGGCCCAACACCAGCCGGCCGGAGCGGACATGCAAGACCGGCGCGTGCGCGCACACGTGGTGGAAATCCACATCTTCGGAGAGGAGCAGGTGAAAGGGCCCTCGGCCCAAGCGGGGGGAGACCAGCGCGACCAACTGGCCCGACTCGGTCACAAAATTACACGCGTGCCTGTGCACACTGAGCACATGCCATCGTGCGCCATCGCGCACATGGGGCATCACAAGGGCGCTGACACTTTGCACATGCATAGGATATCCAAGGGGAGCCCATGGAAACCATGAGCTCCCCGGGCCTCCTCTATTTCACATAGGGCACGCCCAACGCCTCGGGCTTGGCCGCGCCCCAACGGGTTCGGAACCACTTGGTGGAGATCAACACCAACACAAGAATGGTGATCACAAAGGGCACAGT
>JAADDB010000025.1 GCA_013154135.1 Chloroflexota bacterium | reverse complement strand
GCGCCTGCTCATCAGCCGCGCCCCCTTAGTCGTTCGTCGTCACCTTACCGGGCCGGGGCAGCTGCCTTTTGCTTGTACCGATAAACAATGCGACCTCGGTTGAGGTCATAGGGGGATAATTCCACACGAACCCTATCGCCGAGAAGAACCCGGATATAATGCTTCCTCATCTTACCCGATAAATAGGCGAGAATTTCGTGCCCATTATCCAGCTGCACCCGAAACGTCGTGTTGGGCAGAGTTTCAACAACTGTTCCTTCCAAAATCAACTTATCATCCGCTTTGCTCATGCAACCACCTCCTCTCCTCCAAGGGCCGAGCGAGCACATGGAAACACATTCATCCCATTTCCGACCGGACAGTAAGGCTCCACAAAAGGGCCGGATTTCAACCAAGCCAAGTATAACGGATGACGGGGAGCTGTGTCAAAGCGGTTATCACTCCTGGCCGTAGGACTCCGCGTCGTCCGGCCGGTCCATCATCTGGATCATGTTCCGCAGCCGCGCAATGACCATGTCCAGCGCGACGGTATTGAATCCCCCTTCGGGGATGATGATATCCGCGTACCGCTTGCTGGGCTCCACAAATTCCAGGTGCATGGGCCGCACCGTGCCCAGATATTGGTTGATGACGGATTCCATCGTGCGTCCCCGCTCTTGGATGTCCCGTTGCAGACGGCGGATAAACCGGATGTCCGCGTCCGTGTCCACAAATATCTTGATGTCCATCATATCCCGCAGCGCGCGCTCGGCCAGGACCAGGATGCCCTCGACCAGGATAATGGGGCGGGGTTCCACCCGTCGGGTCTTGAGCAGCCGGGTGTGGGTGGCAAAATCGTAAATGGGGATGTTCACCGCATACCCCTGCCGCAGGGCCTTCAAGTGCTGGACGAGCAGGGGAGTCTCCAAGGAATCCGGATGGTCGAAGTTCTGCCGGGCTCGCTCTTCCGGAGGGAGATGGGAGAGGTCGTAATAATACGCGTCGTGGGGGATATAGGCCACCTTATCCGCGCCCAACCGTTGGTAGATCGCATTCGCAATGGTCGTCTTCCCAGAACCCGAGCCCCCTGCCACGCCGACAATGACAGGGGGAGAAACACGTTCGTTCATGATGTCCTCTGCCACAATTTCTCCAAGTGCTCAAACATGCTCCGCCGCGCGGGTTTATGCCACCCCATATTATACACATCCCCCCACGCGCGGATGATCACACCCCGCTCATCACCGTAGACCTGCACCCACAGGCGATACAGCGGTCCCCACAGCACCGCGACGAGGGAGCCCAGGAGCAGGACCCACAACCCGGCCCACGTCCACCTGGTTCCGGGCCGGTAGAAGGCCTGAATCCGTATCCCCGCTATGCGGTGCACGTTGAGGCGTATGTTCTCCACATCAATGCGAGTGTCCTGTTCCACAAACGCGCTGTACAACGGCTTCTCCTCGCCGTCCCGGAAGACCTGGATGAGGAAAACAGGGTGGTCGTACCCGTGTTCGGGCAGGGATGTGTAACCGACCGTTCGGATGTGGAGCCCGTGCATGGGAAGGAGCACGACCTCCTCCCGGCCCGATTCGGGAAAGAGGAGGATGACCTGGCGCTCCGCGCTGCCGCCGGGGATCTGCAAGGGGAGGGGTGTGTCCTCTTGGTTCGTCGCCTCCAAGCTCAACCCGATGAGCGTGTCCACATAGCGGAAGTGGATCCCGTGCACCCGGAGATCTTTCCCCTGTTCCAGGGGATAAACACGACTTTTCTCCCCCGGGCCGTTGCGGTGCACAAAGATGTAGGCCCGACGGTTCTCCTCGTCCACACTGTGCAAGGTCACCTGGATGTCCGTACCGTGGCCCACAGACCAGGGTTGGGAGGGGGTGAGCATAACCGGCGGCGTCATCCAGCCCCGGGTCAGCCCCCAGTAAATGCCCAGGAGCGCGAGAATCACCCCCAGAAAGTACCCACTGCTGCCCCAAACCCCTCCCCAGCCCCGCCGGAGGAAGAACCGGGCTTCCTGGGGCGAAGGCGTTTCGGCCATCACCCGGCCGAGCCGCTTCAGCGTTGTCTGGACGTGGCCGCGGAACTGGTCCAGCGCGCGGGGCACATGCCAGGTGGATCCGCTCTCCGCCGCGACCGGGCTCAGGGGCGGCACATGCTCCCCGCGACGGGGCCAGAGCCCCAGGTACATCGCGTACGTCCAATGGACCCACGCGGTCAGGATGGTCAGGAGCAGCGTCGCGCGGAAGAGAGGCGCGCGTGTGATGTGGAGCAGGCCGACCCGGTAGAGCAGAGGCGCGTAGGGAAGGCGTTGCTTCAGGGAGAGGAGCCAAATCTCCTCCTGGTGGGGGGTGAGATAGGGCGGGCTTTGTGGCAAAACGTGGGTCAGGATGCCGAACAGGAGGAGGAGCAACAGCAGGGTGCCGAAAAGGATCGGCAAGAGAAGGGGCAGGAGGGTGAAGAATCGCATGGATCGGGTCGAAGTTGTATGGGTTTCGTGCATGGAACCTGCCCTCAGCCCAAATAAATCAGGCCCTGAGGAACTCAGGGCCTGATTTTGCTGGAGCCACCGGTCGGAATCGAACCGACAACCTGCGCATTACGAGTGCGCCGCTCTGCCGATTGAGCTACGGTGGCGTCCAAGTGACGATTCGCTTTCATTATATGAGATACGCACCAAGAGAGCAAGATTGGATGTATGGTAAGAAACAGGAGCAGGGCATGATGGCCGACAAGGGAACCCTCTCAACCATCATGGTCCGGCCTTCCCCTTACCCTTCCACCCGGGTGACGTATTCCCCTGTGCGCGTGTCCACGCGGATGGTGTCGCCCGGTTCGATGAAGAGGGGCACCCGCACCTTGAGCCCGGTTTCCACCGTGCACCACTTGCTGGCACTCCCCGCGGTGTCCCCGGCAAATCCGGGCTCCGCGTCGACCACTTTCAGGTCCACCGTGGTGGGCAGTTCAATGCGGACGGGCTTCCCCTCATACGTCTCCAGCTTGAGCACCGTCCCCTCGGCCAGGTAGTTGGCCGCGTCGCCCAGGACTTCGCGTGCCAGGGGGATTTGCTCAAAGGTGTCCATGTCCATGAAATAGTAGAAATGGTCATCATGGTAGAGGTACTGGACCTCCGCGTGGTCCAGGCGTACATCCTCCACCCGCTGGCCGGAGGTGAACGTCTTCTCCACCGTGGCCCCGGATTGGAGGTTCTTGAGTTTCAATCGGATGATTGCGTTCCCCCGTGCCATCTTGTGGTGGGAGAAGTCGATAACTTCATAGAGGGTGTTGTCTATTTTCACGATGGTGCCCTTGCGGGCGTCCTGTACTCCGATCATCTGTGTCTCCTCTCTCTAACGATTGACGATTAATGAGTAACGATTAAGAGGGGCTTGGGTGGAGGGCCAGATGGGCCTTCCAAACAGGGTTGTTTGTTCAACGTCCGGTTTTTTTCCCCATTTCCCGTTACATTGCGGTTTCTGTACTTCGGCCTTCCACCCGGCCGACATCCGATGGGGATGTGGCCGTTGGGTGCAAGGTTTTGTTGATTTCTTCCCCGAAGAACTGTTTTGTGTGGGTGTCGGGCGGGCTTCGCCCGCCCGACACCCACACAAAACTCTTACCCCGCACGGGGCGACAACCTGGGCATCCCACCAAGGAACGGACCCGTCCGCCGCCAAAGTACGGTTCCCATTTGTCCGATACCCGGCTTCCTATAGCATATGTGGAAAATGGGCTTCTGTCAAAGGCCGCAGGGGATGAGGGCACCGGCTATTGGGTTGGCCCATCCCCGCCCACCAGCGCCCAAAACCGCGGGTCGTCGTGCAGGGGTTCCAGGTCCGGATCCCGGCGGGCCCAGTCGCGGTCGCCCGGCGCTTTCTCCAGTGCGATCTGGAGCAGGCGCAGGGCCTCGTCCTTGTCACCCGTGAGCGCGGCGAAACAGGCCCGGTTGTACTCGCTCTCCTTAGCCATCAGCGGCCGGGCGATTTCCTCTTCCCGCCGGGCCTCTTCCTCGCGGCCCAGGCGCAGGAGCGTGCCCATGAGCGCGAGGTGATATCTCCCTACATCCGGCTTCAGGGC
>JAADDB010000060.1 GCA_013154135.1 Chloroflexota bacterium | reverse complement strand
GAGCAACATGTGTCGTATGGTGGGGGAAATGCCTTGCAGGCCCCGAATCTGCAACCCCTCATACAGGCGGTCAGGCCCCAGCACGGTAATGAGCTCCCCATCTTCAGCTCGCCACACGCGGACGGTACTGTCCTCACTGCCGGTCACCAACCAACGGCCATGGGGCGCGAACTGCACCCTTGTCATTTTGTCTTCATGACCGACCAATCGGTAGCGCACGGTACCCTTTTGCACGTCCCAGACTTTACCCTCCGGGTGGACTTCTGCCGTGGCCAACAAGGCACCGTCCGGCGACCAGGCTACAGACCAGACCATTTGGTCGAACTCGGTGAGGGTTTGCACGGCTTGCATGGTCTTCAGGTCCCACAGACGGACTGTCTGATCGTCACTGCCACTGGCCAATAGGCGTGCGTTTGGGTGTAAAGCCAAGGACATGACCCAACTCTCATGGCCTCGCAGAATCGCCAGCATCCTCTTGGTCTCCAGATCCCACACGCGGATTGTGCTGTCCTCGCTTCCGCTTACCAGACGGCTGTCAGGGAGGAAGAGGATGTCCCGGACCCAGGATTCGTGTCCCTCGAGTTGGGCGATTTCCTCCCCGCTGAGCAGGTCCCATATGTGGATCAGATTGTCCGTTGTCCCGGTGGCCAACCTTTTTCCTCCAGGGGAAAAGGCCAGGGCGATGACCGCGGTGGCGTGTTCGATAATCCGTTGTTGACGCCCCTGTTTTCCTTCCCAGATGATGACTTTGCCATCATCGCTGCCGCTCGCGAAGCGGAACTTCTGGGGGGCCATGGCCACACGGTGGATGAAGTCCTTGTGGCCCGGCAAACGGGCGACCAAGATGCCCTTCTCCACATCCCAAACGCGCACCAGGCGGTCGCTGCTTCCCACCACAACATATCGGCCCTCGGGCCCCACCGCGAGGTCGGTCATGATGCTGTGGAAGCCGGCAAAAACGCGCAGCAGGGTGCCGGCTTCCCGATCCCACAGGCGGATGGTGTAATCACGCCCCGCGCTTGCCACGAGTTTCGCGTTGGGGCTGATGTCCACTGTGCGCAGGGGCGCCGTATGTCGTACCAATGTACGCTCCAGCTTCCACCCGGCCACTCGCCATATGCGCACCGTTCGGTCTTCACTTGCCGCGACCAGAAAACGTCCATCCCGACTGAAAGCCACAGACCAGACGATCTCCGAAGGGACGTCCAAACGCTTCTGTTCTTCAAAGGTCCTGGTGTCCCAAATGCGGATCCCCTTGGGATCCAATCCCCCCGCGAGCATGTAATTCCTCGGGTGGAAGGACAAGCTCCACGTGGAATAGCCCGGCGTGGGAATGGTGTGCAAGAGCTCGCCTGTGTCCGCGTCCCACACGCGGACGGTCTGGTCGTAACTGCCGGTGGCAACCCACTTGCCGTTGGGGCTCACGGCCAATGACCAGATGGGCGCGGTGTGGCCGGTCCACACGGCCAACAGGCGACGGGTTTGCACATCCCACTTGCGGATAACTTGGTCATCCCCCGCGCTGAAGATATACCGCCCGTCCGGGGAGAAGGCCAGCGTGCGCACCCGATTTTGGTGTCCCACGAGAGTGCCCAAACACGTGCTCTTTAGGGGATTCCACAGGCGGATGGTGCCATCGTCACCCCCGCTCGCCAGGAGCCCGCCTTTCGGGTGGAAACGGACCACACGGACCGAGTCGGTGTGGCCTAGTAACTGGAACATCCGCTCTTCGTTGTGCAGGTCCCAAACACGCACTTCTTGGTTGTCCAAGGCTGCGGCTATGTAACGTCCATTGGGACTAAAAGCCACGTGGAAGACAATGCCAAAAGTGTCGGCAAAGCGCCCTTCGATGACGTGGGCGTTCACCAAGGAGGCTTTTCGCATGCTGGTGTGACGGACATACACATGCCTCAAGGTGAGACCCGAGAAATCCTGTTCGTCCAGATGTCCGTGAAGATGTTGGAGCAGGGTGAGCATGTTCCCTGCCGCGTAGCCAGGAAGCGCGGGTTTCTGCTGTTGGAGGATGTTCTTGATCTCGGTCAACCGCTGACTGACTGCTTGAGGCGTGCCCAAAGATTCCTCCAACCGCCTCAGAAGTGGGTGGACAAGGGTGAGGCGCTGATACTCGCGGATGAATTCGGGCACATTGCTCTTTTGGACGGTGAAGCGGTCAAGATAGCCCAGTTGGGTTTTGAGGATGCTTTGGGTCATCTTGTCCAGAAAGCGGTCGGTCATGTACTCCATGATGACGTTCTGGAGGGTGAAGCCTTTTTCCGTCCGTTGTACCAGGTGGCGCCTGTTCAGGTAAAGGAGAGCGTTGAGGACCTCGTATCGGGCCCGAGGGTGTTGGAGATCGTGGACCAGGGTGTCCACATCCACGGGCTCCCGCTCAATGGCCAACCAGGTGAGGATGTCCCTTTCAATGGGGGATAGGCGTTGCACTTGTTCGTCAAGCAAGGCGCGAATATCTCCGACCGCGAGGCGTCGACTCCGCAAGAAGGCCCGCACATCGCCCAGGAAGAGTTGTTGGATGGTTTCAGCGCTCAAGGCGAGCATGAGAGGATTGCCCGCGTAGAGTTTGATCAGCGCGTTCAGGTGAGATGGAGAGGCTTTGAGGCCCAGGTTTTGCAAGTAAAGGCGCCCGGCTTCGAGGGTGAGGCCCTTGATGTGCATAGTCGCGACCCAAGGGGCGGAGGCTTTCCAGCGGACAAAAAGGCTGGGTCGTTCACGGCTGGTGAGGAGGATGCAACTCTGGTGGTGGGTTTCCCCCAGCCGCCGGATGAGTTCGCAGTAGATACGGTATTCCTCTCGGCAGTGTCCCGCGGGGCCTTGTTCTTTGAAAATGGCTTCCAGGTTGTCCAAAACGATGAGGCATCGCCGTTGGCGCAAAAGGGACAACAGGGTGTTGAGCAACATTTCGGGGTCATCGGTGGGAAGCACCGCGCGGTAGTTGGAAAGGGTGAGGACCAGATCGCGCAGGAGGGCTGAGGGCGGTGGTGCGTTGCGCAAGGAGCGCCAGATGATGCATTGGAACTTGTCCATCACCGATTGGGCGACTTGGGCAGCCAGGGCCGTTTTCCCGATCCCGCCTTCGCCCCACAGGCCGATTAGCTGGCGGTGTTCTTCAAGGATGTATGAGCGCAAGCGTTCCAGTTCTGCCTGGCGTCCGAAGAACTGGCTTTGTAAGGGGGCGTCACCCCAGTCATACAGCGGGTCTTCTTCCTGAACGGAGGGGGCATCTTCCGCTTCTCTTATGGACTGGGTGAAGGTGCGGGCCAGTTTTTCCACGTCTTCCCAGGAGTTCAGGAGGGGATGGGAGTACACCAGGGGGATGGCACGGTTGAGCTCTCTCCGGAGATGTTCTCGAAATCGGCGGATTTCCTCCTCACTTTGGGCGCGGTGGTAGACGAACAGGCGAGCCAATTCGGCCAAGTATCCCAGTGGCGGGACCATTCGGTCATTCGGGCCGGCCCTCTCATAGCGGGAGATGGTGGAGGCCGCTTTGCCAAAATACCGGGCGGCAGCGGATTGGCTCGAGAAGACGTGGGCCCTCAAGTCTCCTGCAAATTCCCGTATATCCTTTTCGAAGCGAGGTAAAAGGGGGGTATGCGAGTTTTTCATGATCGAACTTCCGAGGCTGATTAACTGACAAAACCATCGTACCTGCGCGGTGGACGGGGCAGTAAGGACCCTCGATGATAGACCATGGCAACCATCGGCCTAGCCTCGACGTGGAGACGACCTGACCGTGGTTCGCCGGCGATGGTCTATGTGTGCTTGCTTGCCACGCAGCCATCTACATTGAGGTGTTGGTCAACCAAGGTGCTAGCTTGCAGTTCATGTAAGTGGAGGTCGAATCACAAAACGGTGTGTAACTCGACTTGGTGCATTTGACGTTTATGTATCCAGAGATGACTGGGTGCGTTGCATTTACATCATAATTGATAATTTCCAATTGTGCAAATTTGACTTGGCGGGACGCGACGTTCTCGCCCCGTGCATGGAAAGAGTTTTTGGTGGGTGCTGGCCGGGCGAAGCCCGGCCAGCACCCACCAAAAACAGTT
>JAADDB010000065.1 GCA_013154135.1 Chloroflexota bacterium | reverse complement strand
GCACCTCAGCGTCCCGCCAAGGTGCGGACCCGTCCGCCGCCGAGGTGCTACGGAGCTTTGTCCGATAATCAGCCCTGGGGGTTGAGCCCGTGCGTTCGGGTATGGACCACCCAGCCCCGTACACGAACGGTAGGAGCACACGGCCGTGAGCCCGCCTTAATCGTCAATCGTTAATCGTTACTCCCATCCGTCCCACGTCCGCCCCCGTTTTGTCCCCATCAAGCCCAACACTCACCGTAAATGGTGGCGGAGGAGGTCTTCCGCCTTCTCCGGGGTACAAAGCACCAGGAGCGCGCGTGTTTCTTGGGTGCTCGCGTTGTACCAGCGATGGGGTAATTGGGCCTCGAAGAGGAGACTATCGCCGGGCTTGAGCACATACATGGTGTCCCCCACCTCATACGTCAACTCACCGGCCAGGCAGAAGACGAACTCATTCCCCAAGTGCACGATGGGCGCGCGTCCGCTGGAGCCCTTGGGTTCCAGCACCAGCAGGAAGGGCTCCGCACATTGGCCTGTCAGCCCACTTCCCAACCGCTCCAAGTGTCCTCCCGGTAGGAGCACATGAGGCCTGGCGTCGCTGGGCGTGTAGATGACCTGCCGGGCCGGGTGTGGTTCCTCAAAAAACGCGGTAATCGGCACCCCTAACGCGGCCGCAATGCGCTGTAACGTGGACACACTGGGAGACGTCCGATTCCGTTCAATGAGACTCAGCGTGTTCAAAGAAAGTCCACTGGCCTTTGCCAGCGCGCGCAGGGATAATCCCCGCTGTGTGCGAATGGACCGGAGCCGAGCTCCCACATCAATACGGGATTTGGCCTTGGATGTGTCGAGTTCTTCTTGGCTAGCCATACCTTATTGCACCTCCATTGCGAGGGATGGGTACAAGTAACGAGTAACGATTAAAGGGCTGAGCGCCCAACCCGTCCCGGACAAGCCAGTCCCCAGACCTCCACCGGGGCCACGTGTCAAAAATTTTGGCTATTGTACTAATAAATTAGACTTCGGACAAAATGTGGCGGCCGGGAAAGGTGGGGAAGGGATATGTTCCTCCTGTCCTCACACTTCCGAGCCCAACTGTTTTTGTGGGCGCGATCGATTTGTTTGGTATAAATTGGTTCGAATGTCACATAATATTTGACACACCCCTGCTTCTGTGCTAGGCTATGCCTACCTCGTTTGTCCAAAGTCCGGTGAAACTATCGGAGGTGGCAATGGCTGAAGAAGTGACGCTGGAACGTATCCAGGAGGCCATCCGTAAGGTGGAACATCCGGAGATCGCGGCCACGCTGGTGGACCTGGGCATGGTGCGGGATGTGGCATATGACCCCACCACCCATGAGGCCCGGTTGACTCTGGTGGTGCCGTTCTTCGGCATTCCGGAGGCAGTGCGCAATTACCTGGCCTACTCCTTGTACCAGGCCGTAAAGAGCGTGGGCGCGGAGTTGAAGATCTACCTGGCTGAAATGACGGAGGAGGAACGGCAAGCGTTCTTCCAGAAGGAGCAAGCACTCTGGCGCGGCTAGCAGGGAGGTCGGCAATGGACAAAGCACAGGTGGAGACGATTCGCATCGGCGTGGATTGGATGGACCGGTTGCTGCCCGCGGGCTTCCCCCTCCGCACATCCACGGTCATTACCGGCCCGGGGGGCTCTGGAAAACCGCTCATCGGAGAGACGATTGTCTCGGCCTGGCTGCGGGAGGGCGGAAGTGTGGTGTTCATGTCCCTCCAGTACCCCAGCCGGGATTTTCTCCTCACGAGTTTGCGCAATGTAGCGGGCATCGACCTGTCGCACTACAAAGGTCGGGTGGCGTTTATCCAGTTGGACGCGACCATTGAGGACATGGAGGATGTGGATGAGGAGGGGTTCCGAGCGAACTTGGTAAAACCCGATGTGTGGGACGCGGCCCTGGAGCGGGCGTGTGGTATGGTACCCGATGTTGGTCCTGGCATCCTGGTGTTTGGTTCCGCGCTGAACCTCCTCCTCTTTTCCCCTACCTATGGGGAGGCGATTTTGGAACGGATGCGGCGCACTGTGGCCGAGGACACGTCCCGCACCTATCTCTTTTCCGCCAGTACCACAGCCAAGCGGGAGGAGATCGCGGTCCTGGAGGAGGCCGCGGACAACCTGATCATGAGCCACAGCAAGAAAGACCCCTTCCGCCTGTACATGCGCATTCTCCGCATGAAGGGAGTGCCCTTCGTGTCCGAGGAGATCGAGGTGCCCTTCCCTCCGGCCATGCTGGAGGAGATCAAGGCTGTAGCAGAACACAGCCGTCGTCGTGTCATCCCGCTCATCTCCAAGATATGAGGGCGTCGCTGCCCACCCCTCTACACCATCTCCCCGGGAGAGGCGGTCGTGCCCCACGGCCGCCTCTCTTGCCGTTCGGGGAAGGTGGCTTTCGGGCGGAGGCCTTTTCGTGGGAACCGGGACGGGGAGGCGTGCGTCTACCCGGGTGTGTCATCCCCTTATCGGGCGCGGGAACACGTGTCCTCGCGCGGCCGCGAAAGGAGGCTTGCATGTCTCAACGCTCAGCACGGACATCCTGGAATGTGGCTTTGATGGCCGAGGGGGTGGGGTGGGTGGTGTTTGCCGGGCTCATCCTCTTCTCCTCCTGGACATCGGGAGATTGGGTGTTGTTCAAGGATGTGGCCTGGGTGCACAAGATCGGGGACGGGATTGCGGTGCTCCTGTTGGTCTTCGGCCTGATCCTGTTGGTGAACCGTTGGTTGCCCCGGACCGTTGGTTATGTGCTGGCAGCGGTGGCCGTCGCCATTGTCGTCCTGAACGTGTACATGCAGGTGGCCCTTCCGGGCCCTGAGATGGGATTCGTGGGGCGGATGGTGCTGTTGGCCTTTTACGCGTCCTTGCTTGTCCCCCCGGTCTACATCCTGAGGACTCACCCCGCGTCCTGATCCCCGAAGAGCCCCATCTGATAGGGCGGTCGGCGTCCGTCCAGCAGGATGTAGGGGGCCATCCGATCCGCGGGGAGCCCCAACGCGCGCAGTTGGCTCACGTCGCGCAGCCGGGCCATGCGCCGGGCCCGCAGGATGATGTCCGCGCGCTTGGGCCCGATGCCGGGCACCCGCAGGAGCATCTCCCGGGGCGCGGTGTTGATCTCCACGGGGTGTTCGACCAGGTGTTGTTCAGCCCACCGCACTTTGGGATCCCCGGGCAAGAGGTTTCCCTCCTCATCCCAGGCCAGGTCCTCCACCCGGAAGTCATAATCCCGCAGCAGGTAGAAGGCCTTGTACAGGCGCTGGACCCGGTCCCCGCGCTCGGGCGGGAGGTGTTCCAGCGGGGTGTGGGGGATGGGCTGGAAGGGGGAGTAGTAGACCCGGGCCAGGTGCAGGTCCCGGACGAGGCGCTCGCTCCAGGTGAGAAGGTCCCGGTCCCGTTCGTCGGCCGCGCCCACGACGAATTGGGTGACGAGGGAAGGCCAGCGGACCCGGCCGAAGTCCCGGGGGTCGAGGGTGCGGCGCAGGCGTTCGGCCCGCTGCAAGGTCTGGAGGAGTTCGTCCCAGAAGGCTTTGTGCGGGGCCAGTTGGCTGAGGTAGGGTTCCCCAGGGGCTTCCAGGTTGACGGAGACTCGGTCGGCCCAGCGCATGGCTTCGATGATCTGGTCATCTTCCGCTCCGGGCATGAGTTTCAGGTGGAGGTAGCCCCGGAAGTGGTGGTGTTCCCGCAACAGCCGCGCGGTGTCGAGGAGACGGTCCTGGGTGGCGATGCTGCCGCCCGCGATGCCACTGCTGAGGAGGATGCCCTGGGCCAGGCCTGCCTGACAGATTTCGCTGGCCACGGCCGCGAATTCCGCGGGTCGGAAGGTCAGGCGCCGGGTGTCTCGCCCGGCCCGGAAGGGGCAGTACGCGCAATCCCGCTCGCACGCGGAAGTGAGGAGCGTTTTGAGGATGGGGACTCGTCGGCCTCCGACAGCCGCGTGGTAGAGGGGCAGGGGCGCGGCACGTTGAGGGACCTCCTGCTCGCTGTCCACATCCAGAGCAGCTCCCTGGGCCGCCTGGGCCAACTTCTCCCACTTATCGGGCTTGGCCTGCACGTGCACGTCGCTCATGGCGAT
>JAADDB010000260.1 GCA_013154135.1 Chloroflexota bacterium | reverse complement strand
AGGTGCGGACCCGTCCGCCGCCGGGGTACGACTGAGTTTTGTCCGTCCATCAGGCACGGGTAGGCGGACACGACCGCACATCGCGGTTCACGAACGGTAGGGGCGCACGGCAGTGCGCCCCCCTTAATCGTCAATCGTTAATCGTTACTCATTACGTCTCGGACCCGTCCGCCGCCGAGGTGCTGCTGAATCTCGTTCCCTGGCCAGAGTTGATTGTTCAAAGTCCCGTAACGAAGCAAGAGCGACATGATCAAACAGTGGACACAGTGGCTGCAATTGTTCCTCATCTTCTGGCTCCTGTGGAGCCCGGTGGCACGCGCGCAAAGCGGGGGACCGGGGACTACACCCCCTAAACCCGACACATGGCGCCTGGCCCAGGACATCGTGCGGCGCATGTCCATCGCGGACCGGATCGGCCAGCTCTTTGTCGTCACCTTCGAGGGCGATGACACGGGCCCGGAAAGCCCCATCGCGGAGCTCATCGCCCACTATCGCGTGGGCGGTGTCCTTCTCCTGGCCAGCAACGACAACTTCCACAACGAAGGGGACACCCCGGCCCAGGTCGTCTCCCTGGTCAACCGCCTCCAATCCCTGGCCTTCGGCTACATCCTGCCCCGAGATGCCAGCCTGGCCTACACGCCCGATGCCCTTACCCCTCTCCCACCCTATCTGAGCACCCCCCTGGAGGGCAACATCCCCATCACCGCCGCGGTCCACCTCCCCCTCTTTGTGGCCATTGACCAGGAAGGGGATGGTCCGCCCTTTACCCGCTTGTACAACGGGTTCACCCCTCTGCCCAGCCAAATGGCCATCGGCGCGACCTGGGAACCCGATAACGCCCGGCGGGTGGGGGAGCTGGTGGGGAAGGAGTTGGCCGCGGTGGGCGTGAACCTGCTCCTGGGCCCCTCCCTGGACGTGGTCGTCACCCCGCGGCCGGAACTCCGGGGGGATTTTGGTGCTCGGGTGTTCGGCGGGGACCCCTATTGGGTGGCCCAGATGGGCAAAGCTTACATCGCGGGCGTTCACCAGGGCAGTCAGGGCCGGGTCCTCACGGTGGCCAAACACTTCCCCGGTCAGGGAAGCGCGGACCGTCGGCCGGATGAGGAAGTCTCCACCGTGGCCAAATCCCTGAGCGAGTTGCGCAAGATCGAACTTGCACCTTTTGCCGAAGTGACCCGCCTGGCCCCCGGGGAAGCCATCACCATGACCGATGGGCTCCTCTCCTCCCACATCCGCTACGAAGGGTTCCAGGGGAACATCCGCCAACGGACTCCGCCCATCAGCCTGGCCCCCGAACTCCAGGACATCCTGGACCTGCCCGAATTCCGCGAGTGGCACGAAAAGGGCGGCATCCTCCTCACCGATGCCTTGGGCGCGTTGGCCGTACGACGGTACAAGGACCCGACCTTGGAGACGTTCCCCTACAAGCAGGTGGCCCTGGAAGCTCTCCTCGCGGGCAACGACCTCCTTCTCCTCTCCCAATTCAGTGCCAGCGGTACGTCCGAGGAGCAGTACAAGAACACGGTGGACACTATCCGCTTCTTCCAGGAGAAATACGTGCAGGACCCCGCGTTCCGGAAGCGGGTGGACGAGGCTGTGACCCGGATTGTGGCCCGCAAACTGGCCCTGTATCCCTCCCTCAACCCGGCCGATGTGTTGGTCAACGCCGAAGAGGCGCACCAGATTCTGGGCAAGGGGGTGGAGACTGTGACCAATGTGGCCCGCGCGGGGGCCACCCTTCTCTATCCCGGCATGGAGGAACTGGCCGACCGCCTTCCCGCCCCGCCCCAGACCGATGAGCCCATCCTCTTCATCACCGATGACACCGCGTGGCAAGAATGTCCCACCTGTCCGCCCATTCCCTACATCCCGCCCACCGCGCTGGCCGATATCACCTTGCGCCTCTACGGTCCCCAGGCCACCAATCAAATCCGAGAGGACCAGGTCATGTCCCTCCCCTTCAGCGAGCTGCGTGCGTATTTGGACGGGCTGAGCGCGGGCAAGGAGGATGAGACGGTCACCGAGCTTTTCCGGCAGGCCCAGTGGATTGTCATTGGCATGACCACCGTGCCTTCGGAGGAATATCCGGACCAGGATGTGGTCAGTCGGCTTTTGGCCCAAGGTCGCAGCTTGCTCCAGGGGAAGCATCTCATCGTCTTCGCGTTCAACGCCCCCTATTACCTGGACGCGACGGAGATCAGCAACTTGACCGCGTACTACGCGCTCTACAGCAAGACATCCCCCTTCCTGGAGACCGCGATTCGCCTCCTCTTTCGCGAGTTCACGCCTACCGGTGTCTCGCCCGTGAGCATTCCCGCGCTCAACTACGACTTGCGGGTCATCACCGAACCTGCCCCCAACCAGACCATCTCCCTGACCATTGTGCGCGTGCGGCGCCCCGACGGCACCGCGCCCGAGGATGTCCAACAGCTGGAGTTGGGAGATACCATCACCCTGCGCACGTCTGTTATCCTGGACCGCCGGGGGCACCCGGTCCCCGATGGCACTCCCGTGGTCTTCCGCTTGTGGTACCCCGCGGAGTCGTTGGAGTTCCGCAAGGAGACGGTGACTCACAACGGTGTCGCGGAGGTGGATATTGTGCTGGAACGGCCGGGGGAGATGTGGATCAGCGTTTCCTCCCTCCAGGCGCACATTTCCACCCAACTGCGTTTGAACATCCGGCCGGGTGAGCCGGGCATGGTGGAGACGGTCGTGCCCACGCCCACGCCGACCATCACGCCGTCACCCACGCCCCAGCCCACGCCCACGTTCACCCCTACCTTCACGCCATCGCCCGTGCCATCACCCACGCCCACACCACCACCGCCGCCCCCGCGGGCCCAGCAGATCCCCTGGGTCGGCGGCGATGCCTTTCTCATGGCCCTTTTCGGGCTGATCGTCATCGGTCTGGCCAGTGTGTGGCTCTGGTTCCAGGTGGGGGAACCGCCGGAGCGGATTGTGCGCTGGTTCTCGTGGGAGTGGATTCTGGGCTGGGGCACGTACATCCTCTTCAGTTTGGGGCTCATGCCCGGGGGTGAGACGTGGCGGTTGCGTTTGGGACCCACTGCCGGGGGCATTTTGGCCATGTTGACCGCGCTCATACCCCTCATCGGCTGGGGTATTGTGCGCCTCTTCAGTCTCTCCCCTTCGGAGCCGGAATCGTGAGCGAGGTGCGGGAGCTTCATCTGCCTCGTTCTCTGTTGGAGGCTCTCATCGCCCACGCGCGGGAGGTGTATCCTGAGGAGGCGTGTGGCCTGATCCTGGGCCGGGGTTCGCGCGGCACGCGAATTCTCCGGGGCCGCAACATCGCGTCGGATCCGCGCCACACCTTCCTCCTGGACCCGGACACGCTCATTGCTCAGCTTGAGTGGGAGGAGAAGGGGGAACACCTCTTGGCCATTTATCACTCCCATCCCCAGGGGCCTCCTTATCCCTCGCCCGTGGACGCGCGTTGGGCCGCGTATCCCGATGTGCCCCACCTCATCTGTTCCCTGCGCGATCCGGAACACCCGGAGTTCGCGGTGTGGCTGTTGCTCCCGGAGGAAGAGGGGGAAGAACCGCCGCCCCCATCGGCCCGGCCTGTCGCCCGTCACGCTGATTTTTGGGTCCTTCATGAGCCCTTGGAGACCGGGGAACGTTATCGGTTGTGGTGGCGGGAGGGGGCAACGTGGCGCTACCGTTCCGTTCGGGTTCAGGAGGTGGGGGGAGTAACGATTGACGATTAATGAGTAACGATTAAGGGGTTGGCTGAAGGGCGAGGTTGGCCGGGATGGGCGAAGAGCCTGAGGTATAACGAGTAACGATTAACGATTGACGATTAAGGGGTCGGCCCCGGGTCGGAATCGGCCGGAAGGGGTAAGGATCAGGATGAGTAACAAGTAAAAGGCGCGGGAGGGCCCATCTCGGCTCGTTTGTGGCGATGCTCGGCCCATATAGAGCCCCCAAAGGGGGCTTCCCATCTTTAGCCTGGGGGGTTCAGCCCCGGGCGTTCGCACATGACCACACATCGCCGTTTACGAACGGTACGGGCACACGGCTATATGTCCCAGGGGACTTTGAGTTGATTTTTCCTGACGAAC
>JAADDB010000298.1 GCA_013154135.1 Chloroflexota bacterium | reverse complement strand
CGCCCGCAGGCCACCCACCAAAAACTCTCTCTATGCACGGGGCGAGAACGCCGGCACCCCGCCAAGGCTCGGACGCGTCCGCCGCTAAGGTACAAGGGAGACCTAACACGGTCCACAAACGGTAGGGCCGCACGGCCGGGCGCCCCCCTTAATCGTCAATCGTCAATCGTTACTCATTACTCATCCATCATCGTCGAAGGAAGGTCGATTGTGTTAGAACGTCTGAAACAAACATGTCGTCCACAAGTCCACTATCACGCGCTGTACGTGCTCGCCGGGCTCATGTGGACCGGGGTGGGCATCATGTTGCTCTGGCGCGCGGGCGTATGGCTCCGGAACATGAAGCCGACAACAGCACTGCTCGTGATCCTGGTGAGCGTTCTGCTCACCGCGCTCTTCTACAGTCTCATGTTCCGCAAAACCGTGCGCAAGAACATTGCCCGCCTGACCGGGCTGCCCGAACGGGTGTGTGTCCTCGCGTTTAACTCCGCCAAGGGGTATGTGATGATTGTCTTCATGATCGCGCTGGGCATCACCCTGCGCCGATCCTCCATCCCCCGCCCCTATCTGGCTGTGGTGTACGCGACCATGGGAGCTACATTGCTCATCTCCAGTTTTCACTTCTACCACCACTTCTGGCAGGAACGGAGGGGGAAATCCTCGTGACCCCGGTGGTGGTGGATGTCTCCGCAGCCGTGAACAGCAAGGCGGGGCTGGGACGCTATGCCGCGTCCCTTGTCCAACACTTGCAACACACGTGGGTGGGCCCCGATCTCCACCTCTTCTACAACCGACGCCCCGGCGGCGCGCTGCCCCCGGCCTTGGCCCATCTCCCCGCGCGACGGGTGACCCTGGGCTACAAACCTTGGCGTATGCTGATCTGGTGGGCGCACCTGGCCCACATCCCCCTGAACGCGCTCCTGCCCCCCCATACCCGCCTGTTCCACGCGACCGAACATCTACTCCCACCCCTGCGGCACATCCCCACCGTCCTCACAGTCCACGACCTCATCTTCGAACGATTTCCCCAATACCACAAGCGCCTGAACCGCCTCTTTCTCACCCGCGCGATGCCCCTCTTCACCCGTCGAGCATCGGCTATCATCGCCATCTCCCAAGCCACCGCGGCCGATCTCGTGCACTTCTACGGCATCCCTCGGGAACGTATCCACGTTATTTACGAAGCCCCCGCGCCCCACTTTCGCCCTCCGCCCGAAGAGGAAATCCGTCGGGTCCGCCGCGCGTATGGCTTGCCCCCACGCTACATGTTGACCGTGGGGACCATAGAGCCCCGCAAGAACTTGGGCCGTTTGCTCCAGGCCTTTGAACAGCTCCACGGGCAGGGCTTGGTGGATGGCCTGGTCATAGTGGGCGCGAAGGGATGGCTGTACGAATCCTTCTTCCAACAGCTGGCCCAAAGCCCGGTGCGGGACCACGTGCACTTACCCGGATTCGTGCCCGATGCAGATCTGCCCCCCCTCTACGCGGGTGCGACCCTCTTCGTCCTCCCCTCCCTGTTCGAGGGGTTCGGATTGCCCGCGCTGGAGGCCATGGCCAGCGGAGCTCCCGTGGCCCTCGCGCGCAGTGGTGCCCTCCCCGAGGTAGGGGGAGACGCGGCGTGTTATTTCGACCCGACTCGGGTGGAGGAGATGGTCCGTGTGTTGGGGAAGTGCCTGGACGATGCGGCCTTGCGGGAACACATGCGCCAGGCCGGACTGGCCCAAGCCGCGCGCTTCTCCTGGCAGAAAACCGCGGAACAGACCGCGTCCTTGTACCGACGGCTCCTGTGAACGAGAAAGCACTCACCCAACCCCATCCCTATGTGACGGTAGTAGTGCCTGTCCTCAACGAAGCTCCCCACCTCGCGGCCTGCCTGGACGCGTTGTTGCATCAGGATTACCCTCCCGACCGTCTGGAAATCCTCCTGGTAGACGGGGGGTCCACCGATGGCAGCCGGGAGATGGCCACGTCGTACGCGCGGCAACACCCCCACATCCGTGTTCTCGAGAACCCGGAGGGCATCGCGGCTACCGCGCTCAACCGGGGCATCGCGGCGGCCCGGGGGGAAGTCATCGTCCGGGTGGACGGACATACACTCCTGGCGCGGGATTATATCCGCCAGGGGGTCCACCTCCTGCAATCCACGGGGGCCGATGCGGTGGGGGGACCTCTGCGCCCGGTGGGGAGAAATGAGGTGGGGCGGGCCATCGCGACGGCTATGGCCCACCCGCTGGGCGGTGGGCCGGCCCGCTTCCGCCACGCTCGGGAACCCGAATGGGTGGATACGGTTTACCTAGGGGTCTGGCGGAGGGAGACGTTGCGGGCCCTCGGGGGATTTCACCCGTGTCTGGCAGCCAACGAGGACTTTGAGCTTTACTACCGTCTCCGTCAGGCCGGCGGCCGGGTGCTCTGTCATCCCCATCTCCGTTCGTGGACGCTGGTACGGGACACGTGGCGAGCGCTGTGGGATCAATACACCCGCTATGGGTTCTGGAAGGCTCAAATGCTCCGGCAACATCCCCGCAGCCTGAAATGGAGGCAGGTTCCGGCACCGCTTTTCGTCCTCTTGCTGGGCCTGTCGGTTCTGTTGGGGCTCTGGGACAGACGTGGCTGGTGGTTCGCGGGCGGACTGCTAGGCCTGTACGCGGGGATAACCGGGTTAACCGCCTGGCGGCTGGTCCGGCGGGGGAAAAATGGACGCGGGTTTCGGGTGTGGCTGGCTTTCTGGGTCATGCACTTCGCGTGGGGCATCGGATTTTGGCGGGGAATCATGCACCGCCAGCCCCCCTGTCCCGGAGAGAAGCGTTTTTAGGAAACAGAAGATGGACAGTGGACTTTAGACCTCGGTCAGCTTATGGATGGGACAGGGCAGTTGCGCATAAGGTATCACTGTGATTATAAACTAGATGTTCTACGATATGTTTCACATAATCCATCCCAATATTTCCGTCTCGTTTAATCTGCACAAAAATAGGACCGCTTTTGCTCTTCATAGAGAATGAAGCTTTTTGGATATCTCCTTCATTAGAAAAAAGCACATTCACACACTTTCCACGCAAACATAATTCGTCTTTCTTGACAACGTTCTGTGAGTCGTCTGTTATTTGCAGGTAATCGCTCCCTGGGTACTGTACAATCGTTATTGTTGATTTAGTGCTCTCATCCTTATATGTCAAAGTAATAGGCCCATTTTCACCTGGTATGTAAGCCGAGTACAATTGAAAACCACTTCTCTCGGGGAGAATACAGACTCCGTTATCCAATGAACTCACAGCATTTTGTGCATCAATTCCCGTGTGTAGAAATGGATCTTCAGGTACCGGTGGAGACGTCCGGCATCCTGACAGAATGAGAAAGAGAAGGAAGATAGTGACATACATGGGCAACAATCTATTCGCATTCCATAAGCGAAACATGATTTAACCTCCAAGCATAATAAAACAACCAGCGTATTTGACATCACCTCCACAAAATGGACGATTGACGTTTCAATGGCCAACACACTCTATCAAGAGTCCAAATTTTTAATTGTCAAAGCAGAATTTTCATAATTACAGCCATGCCAAGCACTACGATGCCAATAGACAACACAAATATTGCCATTTGATTTTCCCCTCTCTTTGCTATAACCAGTGCTGATATGACAGAAGTTATAAAGGCTACAATAGCTATTGCAATGGCTATCATTGATAGAACATCTAATCCCGGGCATGTTGTTCTCATGCCTTTGCCTCCGTTCAACATACCTGCTCGGTACCCTCCTACCGACGGCGCCGTCCGGACACTTTCACCATACCAAAGTTCATCCTAAGAGTCAATACAATTTCGCGCGACTTTGTGCGCGCTGGCGCGCATATTTGTGCGCGCCAGTGATCACTCGCATATGCGCTGGTGATCAACCCCGTGAATACTCTCTATCCATACAGGATGGTTTCCGTACTCGTTGAAAAATTTGACGAACCTGCTAGCCTATACGTACAATGTATTTACCTTGCCGGACAATTATGTTCAGCAAATGCTTTATAGGGAGGATACCTCATGTCCAAACATCCCCCTCTCTTTATCGTGGACTACCCCCTAGATGCCCA
>JAADDB010000036.1 GCA_013154135.1 Chloroflexota bacterium | reverse complement strand
AAGCCCGCCCGCCACGCACACAAAACAGTTCGCCCGGGCTCGATAGGCGGGGATTGTAATGTGTGATGGGTAAGAGGACAGGGTCTCAACAAGCCAACGCGTAGACGTCCGACCATGAGCCGTCCACGACGGAGAACAGGCATGGAAACGTTAACGGGCGTGGTGGAACGCATCACCTACCACAACGAAGAGACGGGATACACCGTTGCCCGGGTCACCCCCGAGGGCAAGGATTACACCGTCACGGTTGTGGGCCCCATGATCGGCATCAACGTGGGGGAGACGGTGCGCGTCACCGGCCTGTGGACGGTCCATCCCCAGTACGGACGCCAGTTCAAAGCCGAACGGGTGGAGACCATCCAGCCGGCTACCCTGGCCGGCATTGAAAAATACCTGGGATCCGGGCTCATCAAAGGCATTGGCCCGGTCACCGCCAAGCGCATTGTTCGCAAGTTCGGTTTGGACACGCTGCGGGTTATCGAAGAGGAACCCGACCGGCTCCTCGAAGTCCTGGGCGTGGGGCCCAAACGCGTCGCGCTCATCAAGGCCGCATGGGAGGAGCAACGCCACATCAAGGATGTGATGGTCTTCCTCCAGGGACATGGGGTGAGCACGGGGTTGGCCGTCAAAATCTACAAGCAGTACGGCAACGACGCCATCCACGTGCTCAAGACCGACCCCTACCGCCTGGCCCGGGAAGTCCGGGGCATTGGCTTCATCACCGCGGACAAAATCGCGCGCAACATGGGCATCCCCGAAGACGCGCCCGAACGCATTGTGGCCGCGATTGCCTACCTCCTGAGCGAGGAGGCCGACCGCTCCGGGCATGTCTACCTCCCCCGGCAGGAACTGGTGGAACGGGCCCAGGAGCTCCTCAACGTGCCGGAGGAGCGCATCCTCGAAGCCCTGGACACCCTGGTCGAGTTGGGGGAAATCCAGGTGGAACCCATCCGCGAGGAGGAAGGCCCCGGGGTGAAGGAGGAGCAAGCCGTTTACTTGACCCCGTTCCACCGCGCGGAGTTGGGAGTGGCCCGACGCTTGTATCGCCTCCTCTCCGCCGCGCGGGATTCCCTCCTGGGCACCCGATTGCACATGTTCCAGTCCTTTGACTGGGAAAGTGCGTTTGCCGCGGTCCAACAGGAAACGGGTGTTCGGCTGAACCGGGAACAACGCCAGGCCGTGCGCACCGCGCTCACCTCCCCTGTGAGCGTGCTCACCGGCGGTCCGGGCACAGGCAAGACGACCACTGTCCAGACCATCATCCGCTTCTTAGAGGCCGCGGGTGTGAGTTACATCCTCGCATCCCCCACCGGCCGCGCGGCCAAACGCCTGAGCGAGGCCACCGGTCGCCCGGCCAAAACAGTCCATCGGCTTTTAGAAGTCTCTCCCGGGGAAACCCTCACCTTCAAACGCAACGAAACCAACCCTCTGGAAGCGGACATGGTCATCGTGGACGAGGCATCCATGCTGGATGTGCTCCTCATGAACCATCTCCTGAAAGCCATCACCCCCGGCACACACCTCCTTTTGGTGGGGGATGTGGATCAGCTGCCCAGTGTAGGGGCCGGGAACGTGTTGCGGGACATCATCCAATCGGGAGTGGTGCCCGTGGTCCAGTTGACCCAGATCTTCCGACAGCCCGAGGGAAGTTACATCGTCATCAACGCCCACCGGATAAACCGGGGACAAATGCCCATCATCGACAACCAAAACGCGAAGGACTTCTTCCTCTTCAAAGTGGATGACCCAGAAGCTGCCGCGGATCTCATCGTGGACATTGTGCAGCGCCGCATCCCCAACCGCTTTGGCCTCCAACATGGGGATATCCAAGTGCTCAGTCCCATGCACAGGGGGCCGGTAGGTGTGGGGAATTTGAACCTGCAATTGCAGGAAGCGTTGAACCCGCCGGCTCCGAACAAGGCCGAACGCCGGGCCGGTGGGAGGGTTTTCCGCGTCGGCGACCGGGTGATGCAGATCCGCAACAACTACGACAAAGAAGTCTACAACGGGGACCTGGGTCGGGTGGTGCGCATCAACATGGAACTCCAGGAAATGCTGGTGGACTTCGACGGCCGGCTCGTCCCGTATGATTTCCTGGAACTGGATGAACTGGTGCACGCGTACGCGATCAGCGTGCACAAATCCCAGGGGTCCGAGTACCCCGCGGTGGTGGTCCCGGTGATGACCACCCACTACGTCATGCTCCACCGTAACTTGCTGTACACGGCCATTACCCGGGCCAAGGAATTGGTGGTGCTGGTGGGGGAACCTCGGGCCATCGCCATCGCGGTGCGTAACGCATCCCCCTTGAACCGCCATTCCCGCCTGGCAGTCAAGTTGCGGGAACTGGCTCATGAGGAGAAGAAGGAACCTACTGTGTGAGGACATACGCGACATCATGAACACAGGGCTCGCCAAAACCACCATTGTGACCGTCCTCTGCTACGACCCGGAGCGCCGGGCGATTCTCCTTGTTGAACAAGCGCATCCGGACGGAAGACGGGCTTGGGCGCTCCCCGGCGGCACGTGGGAACCCAACGAATCCGCGGAGGAGGCGGCCATCCGGGAAATGCTGGAGGAGACGGGCTTGCCCGTGCGCCTCCTCGGCCTGTACGACAGCCGGGTGGAGGTGGTCATGACGGAGCAGGGGAAAGTGGGGGTCTACATCCTCACATACGAAGCCCAATGTCCTGCCCATCCCCCCCAGCCACAAGACCCGGACGCCCAGGTGATCCGGGCTGCCTGGGTGCCTGTGGAGGCGCTTTTCCACCTGCCCTTTGCCCACCCGGGTCAACTGAACATCATCCTGCGCTATTTGAAGGAGAAGGGGTATGAAACGTTTGCTCATCGCAACCCATAATCCGGGCAAAGTTCGCGAATACCGTCAACTCCTCCGGGACCTCCCGCTGGAGCTGACCTACCTGGATGAGGTGGGGATCACGGAGGAGGTGGAGGAGACGGGTCAGACGTTCCTGGAAAACGCGATTCAGAAGGCCATGGGGTATGCCGAGCTGAGCGGGATGCTCACGTTGGCCGATGATTCGGGGTTGGAAGTGGACGCGCTGGGTGGAGCTCCGGGGGTCCACTCCTCGCGCTACGCGGGTCCGGGCGCGAGCGACCAGGAGCGGATTGACAAGCTCCTGCGGGAATTAGAGGGCGTGCCCGAAGAAGAGCGCACGGCCCGCTTCCGGTGTGTCATCGCGGTGGCGACCCCGGACGGGAGGCTCTGCGCGGCCCAAGGCACGGTAGAAGGGATCATCACCGAATCCCCCCGAGGGGAACATGGGTTTGGCTACGATCCCATCTTCTACCTCCCTGACAAGGGACGCACAATGGCGGAACTCCTGCCCGAGGAGAAGAACCGCATCAGTCACCGGGCCCGCGCTGCTCACGCCATCAAACCACTGCTCAAGAGTTGCGGGGAGGAGGGGACGACTAACGAGTAACGATTGACGATTAACGATTAATGGGAGATCGGTTGAAGGAGAAGGTCGGCTTGGATAGGCTAAGATTGTGACGAGTAAGAGGGGTTGCCGTGCATCGCGGGCTGGAGTGGCGATTTCCGGCCTTCCTCTTAATCGACCATTGTCTGACCCACGGGCCCGACCACAGCCGAAGTTCTGTTGAGTTGACTCCAACGGCCAGGGCCGTTGGGCCAAAGTTCAGGAACAACAGAACTTGATGTAAAATTGGACGTTGGACAAAACGTGGCAACTCAAAAGAGAGGGGAAGGGATAGGTCTTCCCTTTTTTCCCCTCTCTGAGGCAAACTGTTTTTTGTGGGTGCCAGCCGACACCCGCCAAAAACTCTTTCTCGGCACGGGGCGAGAACATCGGCGCCCCGCCGAGGCGCGGACCCGTCCGCCGCCGATGGGGACTTTCTCTCCCCAACCCGGCATCGAAGAGCTATTCCGGCATTCGGTCCTTTAATCGTTACTCGTCAATCGTTACTCGTTAGTCTCTGGACCCGTCCGCCGCCAAGGTAGGACCGAGTTTTGTCCGTCAATCAGTTGAATCTCTTTCAACGGGAAGGGATCCGTTTTTGAGATAGGAGCTTGTTGATTTCTTTCCCGGAGAGAATTGTTTTGTGTGCGAGGTGGGCGGGCTT
>JAADDB010000033.1 GCA_013154135.1 Chloroflexota bacterium | reverse complement strand
ACCCTCCTCCGGTTCCCGGAAGAGGGTCGGCGGTGTGGCCGGCGGTGGGGATGCGGGCTCGCACCCCACCAGCCACAGGAAAACCAGTAGGAGTCCCAAGACGTAGGTGATGCTTCGTTTCATGATATCATCTGCCTCGCGATGTGGTCGAAGATGTCCAAGGCCCGGTCGATGTCAGCCTCGGTGATGCCATAGTGGGTCACAGCTCGAATGCGGTAGGGGCCCAAAGCCAGAACACGGACCCCCATCTCCTCGGCCCGCTGGACCACCTCCGCCGCGGTCGCGCCGGTGGTCACGTCCACATAGACGATGTTGGTGTAAACCCGCTCAAGCGCGACTTCGAAGCCGGGGATTTGGGCCAGCCCCTCGGCGAGACGCCGCGCGTTCGCGTGATCCTCGGCCAGGCGGTCCACCATCTGGGTGAGGGCCACGATGCCCGCGGCCGCGATGACCCCGGCTTGGCGCATCCCCCCTCCCAGGACCTTGCGCACGCGACGGGCTTCCTCGATGAAGTCCCGGGAACCACAGACCACCGAACCCACGGGAGCGCTGAGCCCTTTGCTCAAGCAGAAGGTGATGGAATCCGCAGGCGCGGTGAGTTCACGCACGTCCACTCCCAGGGCCACCGCGGCGTTGAAAATGCGCGCACCGTCTATGTGGAGTTTCAACCCCCGTTCATGCGCCAAGTTCCCGATGTCCCGGGTGTACTCAGGCGTAAGGGGCGCGCCATAGCAGAAGTTGTGCGTGTTTTCCAGGACGACTAAGCGGGTGCGGGGGAAGTGGATGTTGTCCGGCCGGATGGCCTGGAGAATGTCCTCCGGATCCAAAGTCCCATCGGGCCGGTTGGGGATAACCCGGGGGTGAATGCCCCCCAATTGGGCCATGCCCCCCTGTTCGTAGAGATAGGTGTGAGACCGGTCTCCCACAATGACTTCATCTCCCCGACCACAGTGAGCGAGGAGGGAGACCATGTTTCCCTGGGTGCCGGAGGTGACAAACAACGCGGCTTCTTTGCCGGTCATCTCCGCAGCCAGTTCTTGGAGCCGGTTGACGGTGGGGTCTTCCCCATAGCCGTCGTCGCCGACTTCCGCTTCCATCATCGCCCGCCGCATCTCTGGGGTGGGCTGAGTGACGGTATCGGAACGGAGATCAATGGTCATATGGGCCTCCTAATTGGGCACAGTTGACACAGTGAGGTAACGGTTCCCCTCGCAGGCCGGCCAACAGGTTCTCCGCAGCCATGAGCGCCATGCGCCGACGGGTTGCGTGGGTGGCGCTGCCAATGTGCGGTAAAACAATGCAGTTGGGCAGCCGAAGGAGGGGATGGTCGGCCGGGATGGGTTCGGGTTCGGTGACATCCAACGCCGCGTACGCGATCCAACCTTCTTTCAGCGCGCGGTAGAGCGCGTCGGGGTCCACCACACCACCGCGAGCCGTGTTGACAAGGATGGCAGTGGGTTTCATGCGCCGGAGTTCAGTTTCGCCGATGAGGTGGTACGTCTCGGGGGTCAGGGGGGTGTGAATGCTGAGGATGTCGGCCTCGCGCAGGAGGGTGTCCAAGTCCACTCGGTGGATGCCCAAAGCGGCCTCTGTCTCCTCATGTTGGCGACGGCTGGTGTAGAGGACCCGCATGCCAAACCCCTGGGCCCGACGGGCCACGGCCGCGGCAATGCGGCCTAACCCCAAGATGCCCAGCGTAGCGCCGTACACGTCGTACCCTAAGAGGAGGTCGGGGCTCCACGTGTGCCAGTGACCGGCGCGCACGTAATCCACACCCTCCACCAGGCGGCGGGCCGCGGCCAGGATGAGGGCGAACGCGAGATCCGCGGTGGTGTCCGTGAGGACGCCGGGGGTGTGGCCGACGGGGATACCCCGCCGGGTGCACGCGTCCACATCGATGTTGTCGTAGCCCACGGCCATGTTACTGACCACGCGCAAGTGTGGCGCGCGCTCGAGGAGTTCCTCATCCACCCGGTCGGTGAGCATGGTGTACAGCCCTTCGACCGAGCCCACCCGTTTGAGCAACTCCTCCCTGGGCATGGGCCGGTCCTCCGTCCACACATCCACCTCCGCGTGCTCTTCGACACGTCGGAGGGCATCGGGATGGACACGTCGCGTGATGAGGACTTTGGGTTTAGGCATGTGCTCGACCTCCATAAGGGATGCGTCCTAACCTTCAGCAAAGCGTTTGGGTGATTGGCGCCCGCCCACCACCCAAAACAGTTCTCTATGTCACCCAATCCGCCTTCAGCATTTATTGTACCACGAAGGGGGGAAAAGCCGGCAGCGCGGGGGACATTCGGGCGACCGGTCTTCGCCCGCACCAGGATATACAGATCCAGATTTTTGCTCAAACCGTTGCTTAAGGCTATGATAAAAAGGTCACCGTTGACCGTTCCCTTTCCCATGGGGCGGGGAGGGGTGGAGGAGCAATTTGCCGTGCGTGATGTTATAGGGGGGAAATCCATGTCTGAAACCCGTCGTCCTGTTATTGCGTGTATTGAAGATCAACCGGATATTGCAGAACTTATCGACCTCATCTTGCAACGCAAAGGCTATACAGTCTTAAAGGCTTATGATGGAGATGAAGGGCTCGCCTTGGTCCGTGAACACAAACCGGACCTCATTCTACTGGACTTGATGATGCCGGGCTTGGATGGCTGGCGGTTTCACGCCCAATTGCGGGAAGATCCAGAACTCCGGGACATTCCCGTGATATATGTGACCGCGCGGGCCAGTGCAGAGGAACGGCTGCGCGCCCTGGAGAAGGAGGGGGCTGCCGCGTATATTGTGAAGCCCTTTAGCCCCCGGGAACTGCTGGAAATCATTGAGCAAACCCTGAAGAGGTGATGGTCCATAAAGGAGGAATGTAATCCGTACGGTGGGCCTGCCCCATGGGCTTCTCTCTGCCAGGCTCACCCTACGCCATGACACATCGCGTCTGGTTGGTGCGGATAGGGATATTCCCATGATACGAATTGGAGTTCGGGCCGGCCTGTTGGGGGCAATCGCCGCATTTGTCATCGAATTCCTGGTCCTTGTCCCCTTGGCAGGCCAATGTCTGGTGTGGATCTTCAACATCGCGCTGTGGGTTGGACTGGGTGTACTGGTCGCCTATTGGCAGCCACCCCACGCGCGCACAGAGGATCTGGCCCTGGGAGGCGCGGTCGCGGGGTTCATTTCCGGCCTGGTAGGGGGCCTCTTGGGGGTGTTATTGGTCCCCATACTCCTCCTCCTCTTCGGAGGGACGGCCGGTATGTTGCGATTTTTGCCTCCATCCTTCCTGGCCTGGTACCGGGATATGGGCATCGCGCCCGAGGTTCTCTTCTCTCCCACCGGGCTGTTCCTGGTGATGAGCCTCACGTGTGGGTTGCAACTGGTGCTGGGACCGGTGATCAGTGCGCTGAGTGCGGTGCTCCTCGCTCCCTGGTTGGGCCCGGAGGAGGAGTATTGGGAGGAAGACCAAGGGCCTTACATGCTGGAATGGTAAGAGGTGTCTGATACCTTTTTCACCCATCGATTTGGCCTTCTCCTTGCGTATGAGTATAATAGCGATGCTCCTGAAGGTACCTGAACAACCGCGGAGGGGTCGCATAGTCCGGCCGAGTGCGGGCGACTCGAAATCGCCTGGGGTCTTTGTGCCCCCGTGGGTTCAAATCCCACCCCCTCCGCCTTACACACGCTGACCAGCATCCACGAGGAGGGGTCGCATAGTCCGGCCTAGTGCGCGCGCCTGGAGAGCGCGTGGGGCGTTCCGCCCCCGTGGGTTCAAATCCCACCCCCTCCGCCTTAGAGGAGAGCCCGGGGTTTCCCGGGCTCTTTTTGTTTTTGACGGACAACATTTGGTAGTCCCGCCCCTCGGCCGCGGAAGGGGGAGGAGTAACGATTGACGATTAACGATTAAGGAGAGATTGGCTGGAGGATGAGGTTGGCTTGGAGAGGCGGAGATCCTAACAAGTAACGAGTAAAAAGGCGGGAGCGCCCCACGGTCCATTTGTAGCTTGTAGCGATTCTCGGCCGTTTACGAACGGTAGGGGCGCACGGCCGTGCGCCCCGGAGAGCTTTGAGTTGATTTTCCCCCTGGCGAATTGTTTTTGCGTGGGTGCGGGCCCGTCCGCCGCCAAGAAGTAGGGGCGGGTCT
>JAADDB010000303.1 GCA_013154135.1 Chloroflexota bacterium | reverse complement strand
AGAAGTGGGCGGTAGAGTGATAGATTGGGCGCTTTCTCGGATGGCAGTGGGGAAGGGGGTTGGTGCCTGGGCAGGGTGCCCACATCCGACCAGAAGCAGGGTGATTATCACGAGCGCGTACAGTAGACGCATGAAGGCCTCCTGTTCATCTCTTGTGGACAGTGGACGATAGACTATCGACCATCGTCCACCGTCACTGAAGATTGAAGGGAATCCGCCACCTTTTCACCCGCTTTGCCCACAGACTGCGAGGGTACAGGAGGGAGAGAAGGTAGGCATCCCACGCGGCACGTTTGCGCTCACCGACCAGGGAGGCCGTCCGGGCTCGCACGTAGAGAAACGGGGGGATCGAATCGGCAGGCGGGTGCACCGCGCGCAAGACGCGTAAAGCACCGCGGGGATCCCGGCGCGCGTACAGCATTTCCAGCGCCCGGGAGAGGGCCAGCGACTTGGCCGGGTCCGTATCCTCCACCAGGAAAGGACCATCCGTTGTGAAGCGATAACGACGGTGGAAAGAAGGAGGCGGCGGATCCCCGCGACCGATAAAGTCTACCTCCAAAAGAAGGCCCCACCGCGCGTCAGATACCACCCGAACGCGCGTCTCCCACCCCGGGCCATATTGAGGATTGTACGAACGCGCCTCCACCATCCACTCCCGGAAGCGATGCCCCGTCCAGGAGGCGATACGCACCCGCCCTCGACAAACGGCCACCACCTCCGGTGCCCTATCGCGGTTCAGGTCCGCGACCACCCAGTTCGAACACTCCCTCAGGTCCTGGTACGCCTCAAACCATATGTGTGGGTTCAAGGTCGGGGTCACCCACCCCGCATCGGCCACCAGCATGGGGCGGTAGGTTTGTCCCTCCGTGAGGAATGCCCACGCACCATAGTCCTGGCCCCCGTCCCGGTCGGTCACCACTCCAATAGGATCCACCTGGCCGTCCTCGTTCAGGTCGTATGTACTGGCCAACAACTGCCACCCAAACCCCCGTCGCGCCAATTGTTCGTCGATCGGGTGTTCCCGAGACCACGTTTCCAGCGAGAAGAGGACCGGCGGCACACACACATCCCCACCGGAGAGGTGGTGCCACCCCGGGTAGTAAAGGCCGATTTCCCGTTCTACCCGCCCCCATTGTCGCGCGGATGCGCGCACGCGGGCACACACGCGGACCACGGGCTGGGGTTTCTCCACCCGCTGTAGCAGTTCCTGCAGAAACGGGACCAGGGGATGATCCGGATATCGAGCGAGGACGTCCTGCCACACATGTTGGGTAGTGGATGGGTCCCCGTTCAAGAGGGCAAGCAACCCGTAACGGTACAGGACGAACGGCTCAACACGCCGTGTGAGGTCATCGGACGGGTCGGTCAAACTTTTCCGCACTACCTGGAGGGCCTGGAGTGCGGCGTCCAGGTCGCCCATGTAGGTGTACATGGCGGACGCTTGCCAGGCCAAAGCGATAGCATCGGGATAACGAGACGGGTGAGGCATTGTTGGCGGGAGCAGAGTGTGGGGAAAGAGGACACCATCCACCCACCTGTACAGCACGGTGTACGAAAGGGCAAGGTATGTGGCGATGCCAGGGCCACCCCGATGAGCCAGCATCTCCGCGCGACCATCACCATCCACATCCCCCACCACCCACCAGCCGTTCATGGTCTCGTTTGCCGTGGCCAGCAGGTTGCGAAATCGTCCTGACTCCCAGGCCAGCACACACCGTTGGTCAAAGGCCGTGGACGCGCCGGAATAGGCGTGCTGCAACATCAACTCCGGCTCTCCATCTCCGTTCAAATCGGATAGGGTGACCACGCGCACGTTGTCGGGACCCGGCCGCAGGTGTTGCGGATACAGGTGGACGAGGCGATCCCACAGTTCTGGAGCGAATACAGCACCGTTTCGATGTGGATCACCGGGAATCTCGCCATCAGAATCCAGGAGCCAGGTGAATGTCACCGGTAACCTCTCACTGCTCCTTTGGAGCACCGTGATGAGCAGGGAACGCAAGATGGCCGCGTCGGAGGCATGGGGATGCGCCTGGAGGTAATCGAGAACATCCATCGCGTAGGTCAGGGCTGCTTCCGACGTGACGTAGTCAGTAAACTCACATAGGGTATTGATGCCCTGGAGGAGCAACCGGTCCGCGTGGGTTGCCGGCGTGGGACCGAGGGGCCCCCACCCTGATCTGGCTCCGTACAATTCCTCCCACGTCTTTTTTCGAGGCCATTGTCCGACCAGAAGACGAAAGCCCTGCTTCCGTGAAATGTGAATCAGCATAGGCGAGAGATCCGGTTGATCGCCCGGCGAGGAGGCCTGTCCTTGCACGAACGCCAATCCTTCGTCCTGACGGAAAGGGTAAAGGCGCACAAACGGATCACGCAGGGTGTAAAGCCCTCGAGAGGGCATGCGCTTCCACGGCTTCTGCACATCCACCAGCCGAAACGTCCAGCCACTGCCGGGAGCATTCTCCAGCACAAGAAGAGTGTGATCGTCCAGCCACAGGTTCCTGCTCGCCACCGGACCGTTGACGTGGATGGGGCTCACATCCAGGGGACGGGCGAGCGGCAGGATCCACGCGTCCCTGGAGGAGTGGGGGAGGGGCGTCAACAGGGCAAATTGCCCATCAGGGGACCAGGTATGTTGCATGTTGTAGAAGGTGACGTGACGGCCCGTTGCGGTGTCCAGGATGACCAGCCGCGGGTCCTGAAACCGGGCGTGGATGTGGAAGGCCACGTAACGTCCCGTTGGATCCCAGGGGCCTTGCTGGGGGATGGATGTCCACGGGAGGCTGGAGGGAAGCACGAGGGCGCTTTCTTCTCCCTTTGAGTGGCGCCAGAGGACGCGCGACGTGCCGGTGCCCAGGTCATAATCCACCAGCGTGCCATCCGTGCGGGCCACAAGCAGGCGGGTTCGGTCGGGAGAGAGGGCCAGGGTGTATATGGACGTTTCCGGTTCCCGCACAAAGATGGGGCGGCGCGTGCCCTCGTCCACGGAGATCACCTCCACCCCGCGGCAAGCACTCCCGCAAGAGGAGACGACCAACACGCGCGCGTTGTCCAACCAGAGCGCATAGCCCAACCGGGTTTGGGCAACGACACGGGAGACCGACGCGCCTCGGTCGTACATCCAGATGTGATCCCCCCGCGCGTCGTGGGAATGGAAGAGCACCCGGTTTCCGTCCGGGGACCACTCGAAGACGCGGTCAGGGGGCTGTGAGAGGAACGGAGGCAAGGGGATGGGGTGGGATGTGCGAGTTGCCGGGTCGTAGAGGAACGCGCCTTCCTCGGTGATGTAGGCCAGGGATACGTCATCCGGCGACCAGCGCGCGTCTCGGGCGGGATGCTCGGTCACCCGGTACGCTTGCCCTGTCGCGACCTCCATTACCCGAAAGCCGGACGCGTTTGTGTACGCCACGTATCTTTGGCGCCCCGGCCAGACCGCGAGGGAAGGGGCGCCTTTTGCTATGGCCCATGTGGGGTGGTGTGCTTCCTGTGGGTGGTGGGCATCGGCCCTGGACACGTCGATGCCGTGCACCGGGGCGGAGGCCGCGCGGCTCCTCTCGACCTTCGGCTGCTCGCGGGATGCCTCCGCCGCGACACGCTGGGCCACCTGGGGCGCGATAGCCACAGGCGCACATCCGGCCAGCACTATGAGCATACACACCAGAACCCACACCCGGCGCATCGTTGTCTCCTTTGCTACGGCTGGATGCAACCGTGTTCGCGGGAAGGTACTGGTGGGTATCCTGGGGTAGGAGATGGTCTGTAAAACTGCGATAAGGGTTGGAAGTTGGATGAGTGGTTGGGCGCCATCATGTATTCCTTGTTCAGCCTCTACAAAGGGGAACCCTTTAGAGCCAGCAAAAATATTTTGCCTGATATAGGCTTATCCGGCAAGGGTGAGTAAAGGCCACATTGGGATCCAAGATGGATGGTTCTACAGAAGAAGGTCGATGCCGCGTGCCTACTCTGACGGGTTGCTGCCATCATCGTCCATCCAATACCATACATTTCTTCCGCGACTTGACAACGCTCATTTATGTGGTATAATGAAGGCACCAGGCCAGCAACGCCAACATCATCGCCGACAATGACCGCTGGAGGAAATGGCCATGAACCTTTTATCTTCTCTGTTTGTACGACAAAG